>JBAXFO010000773.1:0-2837 GCA_037139885.1 Planctomycetota bacterium | reverse complement strand
GGGGCCGTCGAGAGCCAGGGGGATGGCGGCGTTGGCCTGAATGTCGAGCGCAGCGAGTTTGCGTTGGGCGGCTTCAAGGAAGGCGGCGGGGTCGAGGCCGCGTTTGGCGAGCGCTTTGGAGCGGATGTTGGTCGCCGCGTCGCGTGGGCTGACCGATTTGATGACGACCATGCGGGCCAGCAGATTGACCGCGGGGATCAACGCGTGAACTTGGGGCACGCCCAGGCGAACCCGGTGGCCGGCGATGTCGAGCGCCTGACCGGCGAGCGGCAGCGCCAAGGCGATCTGATCCGCCGGCAGTCGCAGTCGAACGGCCGAGAAGCGGCGGTCGAGATTCAGGATGCCGTTGCCCGCATAAACGCCGCGAATTGGGCCGATGCGAACGGGACTCTCCGCGCCGTGAAGCGACGGCGCAATACGAGAGAGCCCGCCAAAAAGGGCGTAGCCGTGGTCGCTGGGGACCGTTTCTCCAATCGCCGGGAAATTCAATTCGATCACGTTCATTGCGGGCTGCTCCGTTCCGCCGTAGGGTTGGGGTGCGATGCGGCCAATTGTCGCAAGGCCTGGTGCAGGTCGCGAACGATTTCTTGGCGAAGTTCTTCGGGCTCCAACACTTCGCATTCCGACCCCCACGACATCGCCCAGCGCTTGATTTCCAGCAAGTGCGTCAGTTTGAGGGTCAGGATGACGCTGCCGTCATGTTCGTCGTGGAGCGATTGCGACACGTGCCAGGTTCGTTCGCGGATCAGCGGGGCGAGGGCGGGTGAGAATCGGAGGCGGACCTTCTGCGGTGGTCCGCCGCCGCGGATTTTGCGGAAACCGCCATCGAGATAATCGGCGATGCGGAAGTCGGCGGGGCGGTCGAAGCTGTCGCCGGTTGGTTTCATCTCGCGGATGCGCCCCGGCGAGAAGGTGCGAACGTCCTCCCGGAGATGGCAGTAGCCAATCATGAACCACTCGCCATCGATAGATGCCAGGTGATACGGATCGACGACGCGCCGGCAGGTTTCATCCCGCGATGCGGTCCAGTAGACGAGTTCGAGTTGCTGCTTGCGGTCGATGGCGGTCACCAGGGCCTGAAACTGTTGGGCGTCGCCGAGCGCTTGCGTTGACGGTCGTGCCGAGAACGATTCGGCGAGATGCTGAGGATCGAGAGTTACGCTCTCGGGCAGCATCGCTTGCACTTTCGCGAAGAACCTCGCAAGATCCGCAGCGACCGGGGTTTCACCAAACGCTTGCAAAAGCCGCTCCCCGAGAAACAACGCGAGATATTCCCCCTCGGAGATGCGAAAGAACGGTAACCGGAAATCCGCTTCCGTATAGAAGTATCCGTGATGAACCGCATCGTAAGCGATCGGCGCCTTGAGGTTGAGACGCATAAATTCGATGTCCCGCAGGATGGTGCGCGTCGCGACCTCCAAAGCAGCAGCAAGCGAAGTGGCATTTGGCCAATAACCTTGCCGAAGCTCTTGGTCGATCTTCACAAGGCGTTCGAGTGGAAACCGTGTCGAAAGCCGCATCGTCAAATCCCTTGGGCAGCCAACCTTACGAAAGCATGGTAAAACGTAGCTGTGACAGAGACAGTCATAGGCCCAATATCAAAATGAAATAAGAAAATGGCACGAGCTATGTCGCGCTGCAACCTCAGAGATCTTAATGGGTTACCGTCGCTAATGAAACTTTGGAAAAGTGCTGCAAAAATGGAGTTGTCGTGGAAAGAACTTGCAGCTGCGCACCGAAACTGACACTTTTTCGTTCGACCACAGTCGCGATTTCCGCGAATGCGTCCCGTCGTAGCATTGTGAAAGCTTTCGAGGCCCTTTCCTTGCCGATTTATCGCACTTGCCCAAGAGATAGTCGCCATAAGGCGCCGTCGAAGACGTGGACGCTGCTCTGATCCCACCGACTGGTTCGGTCGTCGGGCGCCGTTTCGCCGGACGGCAGTTCCAGGGGGCGCCAGCGGCAGCGTGCAGATGGGGATGGTTCGTGCGACGATGAAATCGGTACTTAGAAACCGCGCAATAATAACTTCGCCATTCTGTTTCGGTTTCGCCGGCTTTAAATTCCAAGACACTTATGCTCCGCTTCGAATAACTGCAAAGACACCGGACGTTTGCGATTTGAGAACCACGTAGGTCAGCCCGAAAAGGGCGATGGTCATGATGCCCAGTCCTGCAAACGCATCACCGATCCAGAACCCGTAGCCAAATTCCTGCTGCCTCGATTCCGGGATCCGAGCGCCATTCAGGCAGGTTCGAAAGAGAATGTCGCCCTATCGGAGAAAGCGGCGACCGTGAGCCGGCAATTCGCGGGACGCTCGCAAGACTGAGGTTAAATCGTCTCGCCATTCGCTCCTGGCGCTGCCGTCGCCGAGTGTTCGTTGAGATCTTGGGATTTCTGGTTCAGAACTGTGAATGCTCGGCCGCCGCGGTGTCTCAAGAAGCCTGAGCTTTGCAGCTTAAGAATGGCGAATGTCATTCCGACCAAGAGCGCGATAATGGTTGCAAGGCCGCCAAATGCATCATGTGCCCAAGATGTGAACTCCTCTTCGACGCGAACGCTTTCCGTGACTCGATACGGGTTCAGGCGGCTCTGCACGAGAACATCACCATACCGAGAGGCAAGAAGATATGACAGTGACGCCGCTGGCCGGCTCTTGGCGTGAAAGTCGCGGTACACGTTGGGCAACGGGCCGCTGGCGCCCGCGGCGGAGGCGCTGAAGACCATCTGGGCGATCATGACCAACGGCAGCATCAGGTTCGCGGCGTTCTTGCTGCGGCCGGCGCAGGCCGAAACGAACAGGCCGAGGGCGATGCCGCTGATTTCCAAGCTGAGGA
>JBAXFO010000772.1:0-2839 GCA_037139885.1 Planctomycetota bacterium | reverse complement strand
TTTCGGCGTCTGCGGCGGCATCGGCATGGGGCTTGGCTATGCGGCCGCGACGCCCGCGGCGGTCAAATGGTTTGGACCGCATCGCCGTGGTTTGATCGTCGGCATCGTCGTCGCCGGCTTCGGTGCGGCCGCGATCTATGTCGCTCCGCTGGCCCGCTTCCTCATCGGGGACTATGGCCTTTCGGGCAGTTTCATCGGCCTGGGGGTCTTCTTCGCGGTGGTGGTGATCGTGGCCGGGTCGATGCTCTCCTGGCCGCCCCCCGGATACGTCCCCGCGCCGCCGCCGCCGGGCTTTGTCATGCGGAAAACCATCACGCGCGGCGACTGGTCGCCGCGCGAAATGCTCGGCACCCGGCAGTTCGCGGCCCTCGTGTTCCTGTTTCTCGCGTCGGCTCAATCGGGCTTGCTGGTCATCGGCAATGCTGCGTATCTGCTCAAAGAAACGGCGGGCGCTTCGGGCTTCTTCGCCGCCAACTCCTGGCTCTTGCCCGCGTATGTCGGCCTGGTCAACGCTCTGGGCCGCGTCGGCACGGGATCGTATTCCGACCGCATCGGCCGGCCCAACGCCTACGCTCTCAACAACCTGATCTCGGCCGCCTTCGTGCTGGCGATGCCGACGATCATCGCTTCGGCGAGCGTGCCGCTGCTGTTCATGGCCGTGGGCGTCGCTGCGTGGCAATACGGCGGCGGCCTCTCGCTCATGCCCGCCTTCACCGCCGATTTCTTCGGCTCGAAACACCTGGGCGTCAATTACGGCCTCGTCTTCCTGGGCTGGGGTTTCGCCTTCTTCGTCCCCCAACTCGCCGGCTACATCAAAGACGCCACCGGCTCCCTCAATGCGGCCTTTTACCTGTCGGGAGGATTGCTGGTCGCGGGAGTGGTCGTGAGTTCGATGTTGAAACGGCCGCTCCGCGTCGGCGAAGTCTAGTGGGTGACCATCCCTGGAAGCCCGACGCGTCAGCGAGGGATGCCGTCAACCCCTCGCTGACGCGTCGGGCTACCTGCTACGATCGCTCCCGAAAATTCAGTCTGGACGACGCACGAGACGGATCGCCTGGCTCGGCAGGAAACGGCCGCGACTCGCCTCGATGTCGCGGGCGCGATAAGATCGTTGGCGCCGCCCCTTTTTTCCTCTCAAGGGTTTCGATCATGCATCGCAATTTCATCGTGGCTGTTTTGGTGTTTCTTGGAGCGGGAGCTTGCGTTCCGTTTCTTCATGGCCAAGACGCGCCGCGGCCGATCAAGGCTCTGCTCGTTCTCGGCGGTTGTTGTCATGACTATGCCACGCAGAAAAAGATTCTCGCCGAGGGACTGGCGGCGCGGGCGAATGTCGATGTGACCGTCGCGTACGACGACGATAAGGGGACGAAGAAGCTCAATCCCGTTTATCAAAATCCCGACTGGGCCAAGGGTTTCGACGTCATCATTCACGACGAATGCACCGCCGACGTGAACGGTAAAGAAATCGTCGATCGCATCTTGCAACCGCACCGCGACGGTCTGCCGGCAGTGGTTCTGCATTGCGGGATGCATAGCTACCGCGTGCCGAAGTCGGACGAATGGTTCAAGTTTACGGGCCTGTCGACGCGGAACCACGGAGCTCAGGCGCCGATCGAAATCACGTTCAACCCGGGCAGCCCCATCACCAAATCGATGAGCGCCTGGACCACGATCAACGAAGAGCTCTACAACGAAGAACAACTCTGGAAGACCGCCACGGCGCTGGCCAAGGGCAAGCAGTTCAAGAACAATTATGTCCTCGCCTGGACGAACCTTTACAACGACAAGACCAAGGTCTTCGCCACCACTCTTGGCCACAATAACGCCACGGTGCAAGACGCTCGTTATCTCGATCTCGTCGCCAACGGCCTGCTCTGGGCGACCGGGCATCTCGGCGAGGATGGTCGGCCGGCGACGGGCTATGGTCCCAAAAAATGAATGGCCGAATTTGACGGCTCGTCTATAAGATGAAACTGTGAACCGGTTCTCATGGCGCCTGCGTGACGGGCGCCGGGGAACTCCTACCCTGCGGTTCGCGCGTCGCCGTCGATCGTTCGCCGGCGTTTTCCAACCTCAAGTTGTTTCGACTCATCCTCTGGAGGACGTTCTCATGGCGAAGCGTATGTTGATGGCGTTTGCGATCGTGGCGCTCGGCGCTGCTCTTTCCGTCGTTGGCGCCCAAGAAAAGCTGGTCTCCGGCCCGCAGGTCGGCGGCGATGTTCCCGGCCCCTTCCATCCGCTCAACATCACTGGCGACGCCGCCGGCAAAAAGAAGTGCCTTTACTGCGCTCACGGCGAATCGCCGGTGGCCGTCGTTTTCGCTCGCGATCTGACCCCGCAAGTCGCGACTCTCATCAAGCAGATCGACGTGGCCAACAAGAAGGACGGCGAAATGGGCAGCTTCGCGGTGTTCTGCAGCGACGACGAAAAGCTCGCCGACAAGCTGAAGGAATTCGCCGCCAAGGAAAAGATCAAAAAGCTCGTGCTCACCATCGACAACCCGACCGGCCCGAAGGCGTACAACATCGCCAAGGACGCCGAAGTCACGGTTCTCTATTACAACGAGTTCAAGGTCGCCGCCAACCACTCGTTCCGCAAGGGTGAAATGAAGGACGCCGACGTGGCCCGCGTGGCCGCGGACGTCAAGACGATCTCGAAGAAGTAACGGATCGCGCAATAAAAAAACCTCGTCATGCTCTCGGGCATGACGAGGTTTTTTTTATTGGCTGTTGGCGCATGTGCTTAGCGCGTGAACCCCTTACGCCCCCTTACGCTGCCTTGCTTGGCGCCTGGGGTTTGCGTTGGTTGTGGCCGTGATTATTGCGGGCGCGCAGCAAGA
>JBAXFO010000771.1:0-2846 GCA_037139885.1 Planctomycetota bacterium | reverse complement strand
CAGGATGCACTGCTTGAACACCTGATACTCCGGCTCCGGATAACGCCAGAGGCCGAGCAGTTCGTAGTCGCGTTCGACCGCGATGGCCAAGCCGACAACGGGGTCGGCCAGCTCGTAGTCGGGAACGATCATCACGAGAAGGCCGGTGCCGCGAGCTGGCCATTTTTTACACGATTGAACAGCGCCGCTTCGGTTCGACCCGCGCCTCTGATCCTATCGTAAGGCGGGTTGAACCAGTGCAGGCTGACGGGCTGATCGACAGTAGCGTCTTCGATGGCCGAACACAGCGCTGTGCCGCCACCCTTGCTGGTGGACAGTAATTCCGACGCTTGCTGGCACCGATTCTTGTCGGACTCGATGCCCAGCAGCGCGATGTTCAGATCAGGCCGCTGGGTGAGCCAGTGTTGACGAAAGTCGTGTACGGCTTGACCGGTGCCGCTACCGGCGTCGAGGACTGCGACAGGACCGGCTTGATGGACCGGCAGCTTGAACAGTCCGGCGATGGCGCGGACGATTCGGTCTTGGGTGGGTAAGAAGCCTTGTGAAATTCGGGCGATTTCGCGCATGAGAAGGTTCCTCTGAAATTGGTTGACAGGATTCTTAACTACTTCACCTTATTGATAAGATTACGTTTGGATTTGTTTGAGGGGGGCAGTCCTGCTTGTCTGCGGCCATGAACCATAGGGCCGAAAATGAATTAGACTTCGGAATCCGGTTCAATTCACAAACCTGATTCTTGGCCCGCAGTTTGCATTAAATTCCAGACAGCACCACCAATTTGAACACAGCTTTTCATGTTAGGCGTTATCCTGTGGGGGATTCCCTACTTTTATTGTAGGAAAATTCATGCCTGTTCGATTGTTCCACATGTTTGTGCTGGGCACGTCCGTATTTCCGTTTCAAAATAAAGGAACACGATGAAACCGACGAAACAGCACATCGCCACCCTGACGACATGCATTCTCCTCTGTGCACATGCTTTCGCTGCCGCAGGAGAAAAGCCCAACGTCCTCTTCATCGCGGTGGACGATCTCAACCATTGGGTCGGGCATCTCGGCCGCAACAAACAGACGAAGACGCCGAACATTGACCGTCTTGCCGCGATGGGCGTGACGTTCGCCAACGCGCAATGTGCGGCCCCGGTCTGCAATCCCTCCCGCGCCGCGCTGCTCAGCGGCAAGCGTCCCGGCACGACCGGGATTTATAACAATAACAACCCGTTCGTGATGGTCCTCAAACCCGAGGTGTCCCTCGTGGTGCAGTTCAAGAATGCGGGCTACGAGACGCTCGGCATCGGAAAGCTCTGGCATGGTGGACTCGGCTGGAAGGAGCAATGGACCACCATGCAGAAAGAGACTGCTACGGAGGGCAAAATCAGCGATCGCAGTATCGGCGGCATCGCGTTTGGTCCGATCGTCAAGGGTGGAGATGAAGCGGTTTCCGACACCAGCATCGCCGACTACGGTATCTCGGAACTCGCCAAGACCCACGACAAGCCGTTCTTCCTCACGCTCGGTTTTCACAAGCCGCACATGCCATGGAACGTCCCGCAGAAATACTACGACATGCACCCGCTGGCGGACATCCAACTGCCGCCGACTAAGGAAGGCGATCTCTCCGATGTGCCGCCCGCCGGCGTCAAAATGGCTAAGCCATCCGGCGACCACGCCGCCGTGCTCGCCTCCGGACGCTGGAAGGAAGCCGTGCAGGCTTATCTCGCGACGATCACGTATCTCGACGGCCAGATCGGCCGCGTGCTCGATGCGTATGACAAGTCGCCGCAGAAGAACAACACCATCATCGTCTTCTGGGGCGACCACGGCTGGCATCTCGGAGAGAAAGAGCATTGGCGGAAGTTCACGCTCTGGGAAGAAGCCGCTCGCGCACCCTTCATCTGGGTCGTCCCAGGCGTGACCAAGCCCGGCGGCTTCTGCAAAAGCCCCGTGGATTTCATGAGCGTCTATCCGACGCTTTGCGACCTCGCCGCATTGCCCAAACCGGCCTGGGTCGAAGGCGACAACATCAAGCCCCTGCTCGCCGATCCTGCCGCCGCGTGGAACGGAGTCGGCGTCACCACGTTTGGCCAAAACAACCACGCCGTCCGCACGGACCGCTGGCGCTATATCCGCTACGCCGACGGCGGCGAAGAACTCTATGACCACAGCAACGACGAATACGAGTGGACCAATCTGGCCAACAAGCCCGAGCACGCCGCCCTCAAAGCCGAACTCGCCAAGCACTTTCCCGTCATCAATCTTCCCGCCTCCGCGAAGGGCATCATGAGCGACAAAGAGGGCGACACCCCTGAGCCCTCCCAAGCGGAAAAAAAGAACGGCAAAGGGAAGAAAGCCAAAGAATGAAACCCATCCTCACTCTCCTCATCGCCCTGCTACTGGTTTCGCCGAATGCGACGCACGCCGAGGACGCACCGAAGCAGAAACCCAACGTCCTGTTCATCATCGCCGATGATGCCTCTCGACATTTCGGTGACGCCTACGGATGCAAGTGGGTGAAGACGCCGAACATTGACCGCCTCGCGAAGGCGGGGCTGGTGTTCGACAACGCCTATACGCCGACATCCAAATGCGCGCCGTCGCGGGCGGCCATCCTCACCGGTCGTAATCCGTGGCAGCTCGAAGATGCGGCGAATCATCAGCCGTATTTTCCCGCGAAGTTCATGGCCTTCAGCGAGGCGCTGGCCAAGGCCGGCATTCAAACCGGCGGCGCGGGCAAGACCTGGGGCCCCGGTGAAGCGAAGCTGGCCGACGGCAGCCTGCGCGACTTCGCCCTCGGCGCGGACGAGAAAAAAAAGGTAAATGAGCCGGGTGCCGCCCTCACCGCATTCC
>JBAXFO010000770.1:0-2846 GCA_037139885.1 Planctomycetota bacterium | reverse complement strand
GACTTTCGCGAGGGTATACGCCGGGGCCGCCTTGCCCGCGAAGAAGAACGTGCGCGGCGGAGCGTCGAAGTGCGGGTCCGAGCGCAGCCGATTGTAATGGACGATGATGTGCAGCAAATTGAGGAGCTGCCGTTTGTATTCGTGGATGCGTTTGACCTGGCAGTCGAAAATCGAATCGGGATCGACGATCTGCCCGGAGGTTTTCTTGAGCCAATCGGCGAAGCTCGCCTTGGCGTCGCGTTTGGCCCGGCCGAACATGGCGCGGAAGCCCGTCTCCTCGGCCAGCGGTTTCAAACGCTCGAGTTCGGCAAGATCGGTGAGCCAACCCTGCCCCAGGGCGTCCGTGAGCAGGCGAGCGAGAGCCGGGTTGGCCAGGGCGATCCAGCGCCGCGGCGTCACGCCGTTGGTCTTGTTACTGAAGCGTTCGGGGTAAAGATCGGCGAAGTCCTTCACGGTCCGCGTGCGGAGGAGTTCGGAATGAATGGCGGCGACGCCGTTGGTGCTGTGCGTGCCGACAATCGCGAGATGGGCCATGCGGATCTGCTTGAAACCCTCCTCCTCCACCAAACTCATGCGGCGCACGCGAGCGAGATCCTCGGGGAAACGAGCCCGCACGACATCGAGAAACCGCCGATTGATTTCGTAGATGATTTCGAGTTGCCGCGGCAGCACGAGTTCGAAAAGACGCACGGGCCATTTTTCGAGAGCTTCGGGCAGCAACGTGTGATTCGTATAAGCCAGAGTGCGTACCGTAAGATCCCAGGCGGATTCCCAGGTGACCTTGGCGTCGTCGAGCAGAATGCGCATCAGTTCCGCGACGGCGAGGGCAGGGTGCGTGTCGTTGAGCTGGATGGCGACTTTATCGGGCAACGTCTGCCAGTCGTTATTGGCCCGGCGGAAGCGGCGAATGATGTCGGCCAGCGAACAGGCGACGAGGAAATATTCCTGCGCAAAACGCAAGCCCCGGCCGGCGCTCGTGGAGTCGTCGGGGTAAAGCACGCGCGTCAGGTTCTCGGCCATGACGCGGTTGTGCACGGCGCCGAAGAAATCGCCGTGGTTGAAATCGACCAGGTCGAACGCATTGGGCGATGCCGCTTCCCAGAGCCGAAGCGTGTTGATCGTTTGGCCGCCGTAACCGACGACGGGACGGTCGTAGGGAATGCCCTGAAGCGCCGTTCCGGCGGTTTGGGCGACGAGGCGTGCCACGCCGTCGCGCACCTGCACCCCGGCGTTGAAGGCGACATCGACGGCCTGATTCACCCGGCGGACTTCCCAGGGGTCGGGGGCGCGCAGCCAGTTATCGGGCTGTTCGACTTGCCGGCCATTTTGAATCGCCTGGTGAAAGATGCCGTATTCGTAGCGCAGCCCATAGCCCATGGCGGGGATGCCGAGCGTGGCCATGGAATCGATGAAGCAGGCGGCCAACCGACCCAGGCCGCCGTTGCCGAGGCCGGCGTCGGGCTCTTCCTCTTGCAGGTCGCGC
This sequence comes from Planctomycetota bacterium, assembly GCA_037139885.1. Classification (GTDB taxonomy): domain Bacteria; phylum Planctomycetota; class Planctomycetia; order Gemmatales; family Gemmataceae; genus JAIEPT01. The sequence goes on along the minus strand of JBAXFO010000770.1, from coordinate 1,363 downwards.
CAGTGTTGCTTTCCCGAGGCGAGATCGCGGACCACGAAATCTTCGACGCCGAGGTTCAAGATGTTGTTGCCGAGGGTGCGGCCGATCAAGAATTCGAGGGAAAGATAATAGACGCGTTTCGGATTCGCGCGATCGTAAGTCTCGCGCGTTTTCAGCCAGCGCTGGGTGAGAAGATCGCGCAGCGACAGCGACAGAGCCTCGAAATGTTCGCGGGGGGTGGCGGTTTCGACGCTCGTCGCGTGATCGAAAACGAGGCGACGATCGTAGTAATCGTCGTCGTTGAACCGTAAGGGGCCGCATTCGTATTGGCTCAAAGGCGTCGTCATACCATGGGCTCCGAAGAAATCCGCATTCCCCATCGGTTCCGCGTCGATCGTGCTTTCGGTCGGGGACGGTTTCCGTTAACATAGAACCTGAGACGGAATTGAGAATCGCGTTTGGGAGACGAGGCGGCTCCGGCGCCGCCACGGGACGATTTCCCGCTCTTGCCGCTGGATTCCCACGAACCCTTCGCTTACAAATGAACCATCGACTTTATCCACCGCTCCGGAAAGGACCCATCATGACCATGCCCCGGTGTTTGCCGGCATTTCTCGTCGCCGGTTTCGCTTCGCTCTCGTGCGTTTCGTTCGCCGCCGCCCAGGACAAAGACTCGTTCGACTGGCTCCTGCCCAAACCGGGAATAGCGCGTCAGACGCCGATGGTTTTCGTCTCGCCGAAGAATTCCGCCGAATGGAATCAACTGAAAACCTTCTGGACGCCGACTCAGGCCGACTTCGCGAATCCCAACACTGGGCAGAAAGAGCTGCGGCAAGTCGTCAAAGTCAAGCTGCCGCTCGGCCTCAGCGAACCGCCCCCCGTGCCGCTCGAAAACCCGATGACGGCGGAACGCTGGGAACTTGGCCGCAAGCTCTACTTCGATCCGATTCTCTCGGCGGATAAAACGGTGTCGTGCGCTTCGTGTCACGATCCCAAACGGGGCTACACCGATCAGGCGGCCGTCTCCACCGGCATCGGCGGCTTGAAAGGGGGCGTCAGCGCTCCCACCGTTATGAACAGCGCCTATAACCCGCTGCAGTTTTGGGACGGCCGGGCGTCGTCGCTCGAAGAGCAGGCTCAAGGCCCCGTCGGCAACGCGGTCGAAATGTTCAACGGCGACGGCCATGCGTGGAATCTGGCCGTGCAGCGTCTGCGGAAAGATCCGGAGTACGTCAAGGCGTTCGCCGTCGCCTTCGGCCATGCGCCGACGCGCGACGCCGCCGCCAAGGCGATGGCCACCTATGAACGAACCGTTCTCAACGGCAATTCGCTGCACGACCGCGCCGAGCAGGCGATGAAGACACGCGTCGTCGAAGAAGAGAGC
>JBAXFO010000769.1:0-2861 GCA_037139885.1 Planctomycetota bacterium | reverse complement strand
GATGCTGACGCAGATGAAGGATTGGCCGTGGCGGTCGCTAACGCCCGATGGCTGACGGCTTGGGGGTGTACGACGGATTGGGGGAGATGATTTTGGAGCGGCGTTTTGTCGCCAAAAACTGCCGCTCCGTTGCGGGTCGGATGGACCCTGGTTCACGGCCGTTTGCTCAGCGGCGTGTAGTTCACGTCGGTCTTGCCGACGTAAATCTGTTCGGGCCGGAAGATGCGGTTGTTGACGAGTTGTTCGAGCCAGTGAGCCAGCCAGCCGGCGACGCGGGCGATGGCGAAGATCGGGGTGAAGAGGTCGCGGGGCATGCCGAGCGACTGGTAGACGATGCCGCTGTAGAAGTCGACGTTGGGATAAATGCCCTTCGAGCCGAGCTTTTCGGCCATGATCGTTTCCATGCCGACGGCGAGATCATACATGACGGGCCGGCCCGTCTCGGCGAAGACGTGTTCGGCCAACTCTTGCAAGACCGTCGCGCGGGGGTCTTTCACCTTGTAGACGCGATGGCCGTAGCCCATGATCTTTTTCTTGTTCTTGATGGCGTCTTCGACCCAGTTGCGCAAGTTGGCCTGCGTGCCGATCTCGTCGAGCATTTCGAGGACTTCTTCGTTGGCCCCGCCGTGGAGGGGGCCGGTGAGCGTGCCGATGGCGGCGCTGATGACCGTGTAGGGATTCGCCAGCGTTGAGCCGGTCACGCGGCCCGAGAACGTCGACGCGTTCATCGTGTGTTCGGCATGCAGAATCAGGCACGCGTCGATGACCTTGCGAACGGCGGGCGTCGGTTCCTTCTCGAAGAGCATGTAATAGAAGTTGGCGGCATGATCGAGATCGTCGCGCGGGGCGATCGGTTCGTCGCCATGGCGGATGCGATGAAACGCGGCCACCACGGTCGGCAGCTTGGCGATGAGGCGGATGGACGACTCCCAGTTGTTCTGGGCGTTGCCGACATCGCGCGAGGGGTAAAACATGCCCATCGCCGCGGCGGCGGCTTGCAGGGCATACATCGGATGCCCCGTTTCGGGGAGGCACTTGATCAAATCGATGAGGCGGAATTTGATGCGGCGATGGCGGCGAAGGGAATGGTCGAAGTCGGCGAATTGGCGCTGGGTGGGCAAATCGCCTTTCAAGAGGAGGTAGGCGGTTTCCTCGAAGCAGCTTTCGCGGGCCAGCGTTTCGACCGCAATGCCCCGATATTCCAGGCGGGCTCGCTTGCCATCGATGAAACTGACGGCGGATTCCGCGACCGGTACATCCGCAAGGCCGGGGCGCAACTCGATCTGGCTCATGATGCTCCTGACGCGGGGGCGAGGGATCGGCCCCTAAGCAGCGGGCGAACCATCGCTGAGGGACGACGAAGGTATGAGAACACACTGTCAAAAATATTCGCCGCGCCCGGCGCTGACCAGAGGAAGCTTCGCTTCCCTGCGTACGAAGCCTATTTCCGCGCCGCTGATGAACGCCCTTCCAGCTGACGCAAAATTTGAATTTTCTCTCAAGTTTTTGCTGGCAATCTATTTTCCGCGGGTTATATTGATTCCTCGTCAGCTGCGATCCTCTCCATGTTCGCACGGCGTCGCTCGCGATGGATTCGCGGGCGAAGGCCGACCGGAAAGCATCACTGACGAACGTCGGCTTCACGGCCTGCGTTCCGCTTACCTAAGATCTTCGGGGAAAGGAGTCTCCCACATGTTTGACACCCCCACGTCACCCATTCGACTCGCCATTTACGGTTCCGAACGCACCACTCCGGGCCGCGGCGTCGGCCTTTGGAACGCTGGCTACAAGAACTTCATCCATGCCGCCGATGCGTCGCCGGCGTTCGTGAAGCCCAACCGCGGCGACCGGTCCTGGGACGAAGTCCTGCACGGCTGCCACGGCGTCGTCGTCACCGGCCACGACGACCAACCCCACGCCAAGGGGGGCGATCTGGAATCGTTGTGCGTCTGGGCGAAGAAACACAAGTTTCCTCTGCTCGCCATCGACAACGGCATGCTCTCGCTCAACGCCAGCTTCGGCGGCCTCAACTATACCGACCTGGCCCGCGAGCTGCCCGAAGCTCTGCAACATCGCCATCCCCCCGAACCGGGCGTCCGCCACGCCATCAACGTGCAACCCGATACGATCCTGTGCGGCATCTTCGGCGAAGGCGAAATCGTCGTCAACAGCGAGCACCGCGCCGGCATCCAACGCCTCGCCATGGGCTTCCGCGTCTCCGGCACCGCTCTCGACGGCGTCATCGAAGCCATCGAATTCGCCACCGATTCGTGGTTCGCGATGGGCGTGCAATGGCAGCCCGCCGCCGGCTCCGCATCGGGGCTCGATATCCAAGTCTTCCGCTCCGTGATCGAAGCCGCCAAGAAAAAGTACTTCCCGGCTCTCGTCACGACGAAAAAGCCGATGGCGGTTGCGGTCTGATGGGATTTGCCGACCGCGAGTCAACGAAACAGCCCGCCGGACATGGCGGGCTGTTTCGTTGAGTCATCTTCATGGGGCCGTGAATCGAGCGGGGCGACTTTGTTGCATTTGCGTTCTGTCTCAAATGCAATTTGAACCACAGAGACGCAGAGAGCACAGAGAGTTTTCCGAGACCATTTCGATTTTTTACAACGTTTTCAGGCTCGACGCCTTATCGTCAATCGGCGACTCTCTGTGTTCTCGGTGTCTCTGTGGTTCAAAATTCTTAGAACAAAATACCTGATCGGTGACGTCTTCCGAGAGACGATAAACCGTCACCGGCTTTTCATGAGGCCGTGAATCGAGCGGGGCGACTTTGTTGCATTTGCGTTCTGTCTCAAATGCGATTTGAACCACAGAGACGCAGAGAGCACAGAGAGTTTTCCGAGACCATTTCGATT
>JBAXFO010000768.1:0-2865 GCA_037139885.1 Planctomycetota bacterium | reverse complement strand
GACCACGACTTCCACTTGCACATCGTCGAACTCCACAACACCGGCCCGACGACCGTCATGACCTTGGCGGCGTTTGTCGCTCTCTGTTCCGGCATCTTCGGCAAGCCGATCCAGCAACAGATGGTGATCCTCGGCAGCATGAGTCTGGGCGGGAACATCGTGCCGGTCGAGAACTTGGCCGAATCCTTGCAGGTCGCCTTCGATGCCGGGGCCAAGCGCCTGCTGCTGCCGATGGCGAGCGTGAAGGATATTCCGACGATCCCAGGCGAGTTGTTCGCCAAGTTCCAAACGGGATTCTACGCCGACCCGGTGGATGCCGTGTTCAAGGCGTTGGGAGTGCAGTAAACAAGGGTCGCCGCCGAGGAAGTTATTGATGCCTGATTTTCACCAGCGTCCGTTCTTCATCCGAGTCCTCGTCCCCACGGGCGACCCGGACGGGTTGCGCATCGTGGAGAAGTCGAACTGGCCCGGCGTCGGCGTCGTCTTCAACCGCACCAATTACAAGGAGGTCGTCAACCGGGTTGAGTTCGACAAGACCGGGGTTTACGTTCTGGTCGGCACGTCGGAAGACAGCATCCTGCACACGATCTACGTCGGCGAAGGCGATCCAGTGAAGAACCGCTTGAACCAGCATTACGGAAAGAAGGATTTTTGGGATTGGGCCGTCTTCTTCGTGGCGAAGGACGACAGCCTGAATAAGGCCCACGTCCAACATCTCGAAGCGGAATTGCTGCGGCTCGCACGGGAAGCCAAGCAGTGCAAGCTTGATAACAGCCAATCACCCGTTGCTCCGACGCTCTCGGAGGCGGAACTGGCGCTGGCCGACAGCTTCCTCCAGGACATCCTGAGCATCTTCCCGCTGCTTGGCCTGGGTGTTTTCGAGAAGACCGTCACGACCAAGAAGCCAACCGACCTCCTGACCATCGACTCGAAGGGAATAAAAGCGAGCGGCTACGAAGACGCCAAGGGGTTCGTGGTCGTGAAGGGATCGCAACTCGTTAAGGGTGAAGTGCAGTCGATCCACCAGTACATGTCCACGCTGCGAAGGGACTTGCTGGCGCAGGGCGTGATTGTGGACAACGGAAACACTTACGCTTTCGCCCAGGATCAGGTTTTCGGCTCACCGTCCACGGCGGCAGGCGTGATTCTGGGACGGACGGCGAATGGCCGCATCGAATGGAAGAATGGCGAGGGCAAGACGCTCAAACAACTTCAGGCGGCAGCAGCGGAACGGGAGGATGGCGATGAATGATAATAGCCCGAAGCCGACGACCGGCTCCGACGACTCTTACTTGAAGTCGATGTTCTACGAACAACTCGTGGAGCATGTCTTCGTGTCCGAAGTTCTCCAGGAAGTCTGGTATTACTTTGGCGAGACGATGGAGGTTCTTCGGTCGGAAGTGGACTCCTCCGGTTACGACGTGGTGTTCGAGTGCAACGGAATCCTGCGACACGTTCAACTCAAGACATCGAAGCCTGATGCAAAAACAAGCGGCCAGAAGGTGAACGTCGCCTTGGCGAAAAAGCCGGGCGGTTGCATCGTGTGGCTTGTTCGGCATGAAGATCGTCAAACATGCCGGATGCGGCTCTCCTACCTGTTCTTTGGTGGAGAAGTTGGGCAGTCCCTTCCTTCCTTGGAAGGGTTCAAGGTTGCAAAGCACACAAAGGCGAACGCCGAAGGGGTGAAGACGGAGCGCACCGCAGTACGAGTCGTCCCCAAAAGTCGCTTCGTGCCGATCTCCAGCACGAAGGAGCTTGTGGGACGCCTGTTCGGACTGCGAGAACGTGTTAGCGAGGAGGCCCTTGAGCAGATTGAAGCAGCCACGGCTGAAAGCGAGGTCGATGATGTCTGAACGCACCTTGTTGAAAAGCCGTTCTTCGACCAACTCGCTTCCCTCGACTGGAAGGAGGTCGATCAGGGTACGGGCGGGTACGGGCTGGTCGAAATGGTCATCACGCCAGACAGCCACATTCTCGGTAGATGCGAAGGTGAGGCGGCGTTCAAAGCGTTCCTAGGCGCATCGGTTGACCTCATCAAGAACATCCACGGCGTTGCCCCGGTCGCCGGACTCGATGGCGACGAGATCGGGTACTTAGTGGCGAAGGTGGCCGAGATCAAGAGGCAGCGGTGAGGCAAATGGCAAAACAAGAACTCCTGCGATTGCCGGTGGTGTCAGCCAGTGCCGAGTTCCTGGTCATGGGCTACCTGATGCGCCGGAACATCCTGGCGTACAAGGCCCCGCAGAACAACGAAGGCTATGATCTGATCTGCATTCACCCGAACCCACGGCACAAGCCCAAGGGCGACGAGGTTGCCCAGGTCCGTGTTCAAGTGAAAAGCCGATACGCCACTGATTGCGACCGTGGCTTCCCTGTCAAAGAAGTCAGCCTAGACGCTTTCGACTTCCTGATAGTCGCCTTCCTGAACACCGGGAAGTTCTTCGGCAAGAATGACGGCTCTACCGGGGGCCAAGAGCCGGAATTCTACACGCTTTCAAACGAGTTTATCCGACTGCATCACGACCCAAGTTCGTCCTGGCAAAAAGTGAAGCTGAAGAAGTTGCAGAAGGAGATCGAGCCGTTCAAGAACGACCTCGGCTTCGAGTTCATCGCCAAGAAGTTGGGCGTGTCGAGGCCGGAAAAGGATCGTCAGATCGCCGTATGCGATGACGACGGTGAATCGACAGAAGACGCATCATGAAGATCATCTGGCAATTTGATGCCGACGACATCGCACGGGTGAAGAAGTTCTTCGACCTGCACCGGGACAATGCGGTCGTGAAGAAGCGGATCGCCACGAACCTCAAAGACGACAAGCCGCTCGTAAAAAAGGAACTCTTTTGGGAAGTGATGATCGCCTGCCTG
>JBAXFO010000767.1:0-2871 GCA_037139885.1 Planctomycetota bacterium | reverse complement strand
GCCATAACCCAGCCCCCTCAGGTTTGCTTTGATGGCCTGCTCCAGTTTCGCGGACTCGGCGAACTGGGCGTGCAGTTCGGCGACGAGGCGCGGCATCTTTTCCTCGAAGGGGTCGCCGTCGTCTGCGACTTCCTCGGCGCCGACGTAGCGGCCAGGCGTGAGGACGTGGCCGTGCGCGGCGATTTCGGCGGTGGTGGCGGATTTGCAGAAGCCGGCCACATCGGAATACTCGCGCAAAGATGCAGAGGCGCAAAGAGGTTCAGCCTTGCTGCCTGCCTTGGCGACTTTGCGGCTTTGCGCGAGACCATCCCCTCTCCATGCGTGATAGGTGGACGTGATTTTCTCCAGATCGGCGTCGGTCAGCTCGCGGTGGACGCGGTCGATGAGGGTGCCGAGTTTGCGGGCGTCGATGAAGAGGGTCTGTTTGCGGCGGTCGCGGAAGCCGCGTTTGGCGTCGGCGTTTTTGTTTTTCGCGAGGAACCAGAGGCAGACGGGAATCTGCGTGCTGTAGAAGAGCTGGCCGGGGAGGGCGACCATGCAGTCCACGAGGTCGGCCTCGATGAGGGCGCGGCGGATGTCGCCTTCGCCGGACTGGTTGGAGGACATGCTGCCATTGGCGAGGACGAAGCCGGCCATGCCGTGGGGCGCGAGGTGGTGGATGAAGTGCTGCACCCAGGCGAAGTTGGCGTTGCCCTTGGGCGGGACGCCGAACTGCCAGCGCACGTCGTCGTCTTTGCGGAACCAGTCGGAGTCGTTGAAGGGCGGGTTGGCGAGGACGTAGTCGGCGCGGAGGTCGGGATGGAGGTCGCGGCGGAAGGTGTCGGCGTGCTCGGGGCCGAAGTCGGCCTCGATGCCGCGAATGGCGAGGTTCATGAGGGCCAGGCGGCGGGTGGTGGAGTTGGATTCCTGTCCGTAGATGCTGATGTCGCCGAGGCGGCCGCCGTGTTCGAGGACGAACTTCTCCGACTGGACGAACATGCCGCCGGAGCCGCAGCAGGGATCGTAGACGCGGCCCTTGTAGGGGGCGAGCATGCCGACGAGCAGGCGGACGATGCAGCTCGGGGTATAAAACTGGCCGCCGTTCTTGCCCTCGGCGCTGGCGAACTGGGTGAGAAAGTATTCGTAGACTCGGCCGAGGATGTCCTTGGAGCGATTGGCGGCGTCGCCGAGGCCGATTGTGCCGATGAGGTCGATCAGTTCACCGAGCCGGTGCTTATCGAGCGAGGGGCGAGCGAAATCCTTCGGCAGCACGCCCTTGAGCCGAGGATTGTCGCGTTCGATGGCGACCATGGCGTCGTCCACGACCTTGCCGATCGTCGCCTGCTTTGCGTTCGCCTGGAGGTGGGACCAGCGGGCTTCCTTCGGCACCCAGAAAACGTTCTCGGCCCGGTATTCGTCGGCGTCTTCGGGGTCGGAGCCTTCGTATTTGCCCTTGCCTTCGATGAGCCTGGCCCGCATTTCCTCGAACGAATCGGAGATGTATTTGAGGAAGATCAGGCCGAGGACGACGTGCTTGTACTCCGCCGCATCCATGTTGTTGCGGAGCTTGTCGGCGGCAAGCCAGAGCTTCGCCTCGAAACCGAGATTGGCGGCGGTGTCGTTCGCGGATTTCGTCTTGCGGGCCATCGAGAATCCAGGTGTTCGGCGGACCGCCGGACGGGGGTGTTGTTGAGGGCGGCTGAATACGTTCTACTGACTACACACGACGCCAACAACCACCCTCTGGCGCACGGCGATAAACATGAAGACCAGTATGTCGGTTCGGTTGAATCACGCAGAAAACCGTTGACGAATACCCAACTCCTGCATGGCAGTCTTTTCGTTCACCTTCTCGTTCCTGTCACGAGTTCTTGCGACGGATCTTGTTCTTTCGACGATGCACTTCCGCGACGATGTCCGTGCGCCCCCGGCCTTGATACTTGTTTTTCAATCCAGTTCTTGACAGCATCTCGAGGTTGCGCTGCAAACAGATTTCGAGAGGACCCGCGATCTCGGCATCGGGAATCTCGCCGAGAATGTCGACGATCTGCCCATAATGCCGGCGATGGGTCTCGGACGAGTCCCACGGTTTGCTTCCCTCTTCCAATTCGACCGCGGCCATCTCGAGCAATCTGTACAAGACATCAGGGTCGGTCAGCTTGCCGAACTCCTGGAGACATTCCGCCAACGCGATGCTACCTGAGGCCACGAACGCGTCGCGAAGCCGATCGCCGATCGTCCCCCCCATGGCCTTCAAGGATCGAGCAACCAGACGGCAGGGGCGTCGTTCCGCCAGGAAGGTCCACAACGGCTCGATTGCGCTGCGATCGGCGATCTGGCCCAAAGCCCTCGCGGCCAACCAGGCAACGAGCAGATCCTCGTTCTTCAGAAGTGCCACGAGCGCGGGAACAGCCGGGACGGCACGCAGCGCGCCCAGCGCATCGATCGCCGCCCGCTGGACGGAGTCGGCCGTCGATTGAAGCAAGGGGATGAGCGGCTCGATCGCTCGGGCATCACCGATGGATCCGAGCCTGTCGATCAAGCAGACTACGAGATCCTGACGAGGCTTCTGGGCAAGCTTGCCGACGATGTCGTCCACGGACGAGTTTTTTCCCCAGCGATTCTCCTCGAGCCGAGCTCGTTTCGCGGCGCGAGCGATCAGGAAGACCCGGCCCCGCTGCAAGAGCGCGAATGCCGCCGCGATCAGGACGACCGGATAGAACACGTTGCTGAAGACGAGCCAAAGCCCGGCGGCGGCATCCGGCCACAGCCAGACGATAAGAAAAACGGCGAGGCGGCAGGGGATCCAGACAAACAGTGCGACGAAGAAAGCACAGGTATTTCGTTACCGCCCGGCAGGAAAGATGTCTGACCGGCTCTGCGTTGCCGGTC
>JBAXFO010000766.1:0-2872 GCA_037139885.1 Planctomycetota bacterium | reverse complement strand
GACGACCTGGGCGGCGTTCACCGGCGCCGATGAGCGGGCCGTGGTCGCCGGCGATTTCATCATGACTGCCGGCGAGGTGCAACCGGTGCTGCACGCGCTGAGGAAGGCGGGCCTGCACGTCGTCGCGCTGCACAATCACATGACCGGCGAGGAGCCCGCGTTCTACTTCACCCATTTTTGGGGCAAAGGCACGCCCCAAGAACTCGCCCATGGCTTGAAGTCGGCTTTGGATGTCCAGAAAGCGTCCGCCAAGGCGCCCGGGCATTGACGATTCTTTCCAACCTCGATGTCAACATACGGAGTTTCCCATGAGCATTTCGCAGGCGATCTCGCTGCTGGTCCTATTCGCCGTCGCGCGGACAGCGCTCACGCAGGAGCCACCCTTGGAAAAGATCATGACCATTCCGCTTCACGGCCGTGAAGCTAAGAAGCTGGATCACATGGCGTTCGACGCCAAGCGCGATCGGTTGCTTGTCGCCAACATGGCCAACCGCACGTTCGACGTGATCGACGTCAAAAACGGCAAGCTGTTGAGAGAGATCGGGGATCAAAAGGGAATTCAGGGCGTGGCCTATTCGCCGGAACTCGACCGGGTCTTCGTGGGCCTCGGCATCGGCGGCAACGTCAACGCCTTCGACGGCGAGACCTACGCCCTGCTCAAGAGCGTGAAGTTCACCGAAGATTCCGACAACGTCCGCTACGACCCACGGACGAAGAGCGTTTACGTCGCCCACGTCGACAAGTACATGGGGGTCATGGACGCCAAGACGTACGAGGTAAAGAAGGACCTGACGCTTCCCGCCATGCCCGAGGCGTTTTGGATCGCCAAGAAGCAGCCGCGCCTCTACGTGAATGTGCCAGCGCTGAATCAGGTCATCGTCATCGACACCGAGAAGAACGAAATCGCCGATCGGTTCACCTTGAAGCGAGCCGGCACCAACTACTCTCTGGCTCTCGACGAGGAACGCCGCCGCATTTACGTCGGCTGCCGCAAGGAACCGATGATGGTCGTCCTCGATCTGGACTCGGGTAAGGAACTTTCTGGCGTGCCGATTCCGGGCGACATCGACGACCTGTTTTACGACGCTCACCGCGACCGCTTGTATGCGTCCTGCGGCGAAGGGTTCCTGGCGGTGCTCGGCCGCACGAAAGGCGACCAGTTCGAGGTGATCGCCAAACTGCCAACCGGCAAGCTCGCGCGGACATGCTACTTCGATGCGGATTCGAGCCGACTCTTCCTTGCCGTGCCGCGGCAAGAGGGTCAAGAGGGTCCGGCAATTTGGGTCTATCGGGCGAAACCGTGAGCGGTACGACGGCGAACGGAGGCAAGCGCAACCTGCTGATCGTCTTCTCCATCATCCTTCTTGTGGGCATGGGAGAAGAACTGTGGGTCCGTTTTCTTCCGCAGTATTTGGAGAACCTCGGCGGCAGCGTCTGGGTGGTGGCGGCCTACGGCGTCCTCTACAGCCTTTTGGACGGCGTTTATCAGTATCCCGGCGGCTGGATCGCCGATCACCTGGGGCGGCGCCGCGCGTTGACGATGTTCACCCTCGCGGCTGCGGCCGGGTATTCCATGTGCCTGCTTCCGGGCTGGCCTTGGGTGTTGTTCGCGACGTTTCTGGTGATGGCCTGGGACGCGCTGACGCTGCCCGCCCTGTTCGCGACCGTCGCCGACAATCTGCCGCCTGCCCGACGTGCGACCGGCTTCGCCGTGCAGTCGATCGTTCGCCGCATCCCGACCATCGTCGCGCCGCCCCTAGGCGGCCTGCTGGTAGCGTGGCTTGGCCTGGTCGAGGGCGTTCGACTTGGCCTGGCGCTGACCGTTGCGCTGGGACTAGTCGCGGCCGTCGTGGTTGCCGCGGGGTATCGCGACAACACCGTCCGGCCCAGCAAACGCGTGGCCGCGCTCGACATGTGGCGAGGATTGGACGGCCGCCTCAAGACGCTGCTCGTTTCCGATGTTCTTTCGCGTTGGGCCGAGGGCATTCCGCGCGTCTTCGTCGTGATCTTTTGCCTGGGGCCGTTGGCTGTCTCGCCGATCGAGTTCGGCTGGCTGATCGCGATTCAGCGAACGACCAACGTCTTGGTCTACGTACCGCTGGCGCCGCTCGCGGATCGGATGAACCGCAAGCCGTTCGTCCTGGCGACGTTCCTCTTCTTTGCCCTGTTTCCGTTGATGCTTGCTCACGCAAATGGTTTCGCCGGCGCGGTCGCGGCCTTTCTCGTCGCGGGGCTGTGGGAGGTGGGCGAACCGGCCCGCAAGGCGCTCATCGTCGATCTTGCCGACCCGGCGCTTCGCGGTCGGTCAGTCGGCATTTACTACCTCGCCCGCAACCTTGCGGTGTTTCCCGCGGCCCTCGTCGGCGGCATCCTCTGGCAGACCATCGGCCCGCGGGCGATGCTGCACGTGGCGTTCGCTGTGGGTCTTGTGGGTTTCGTCTTCTTCGCCGTATGGGGCCCGACGGAAAGGCCCACCGTCGCGGAATCGGGAGGCGCGTCATGATGGAACCGAAATTCCGCTATGGGCTCGAAGGCGAGTACATGCTCGTCGAAGCCGACTCGTTCCGCCCGCTTTGGCTGCACGACCTCAGCTTCGACCGCGTCAACCGCTTGCTCGAACGCATCGATTACGAGCCTGCCATCGAAGGCCTGACCTTGGCCGGTCTCGAACTCGACCCTCCCCATAAGAAGCTGATGCCCTACTACGTCGAAGGCTATGCACTGGCGGACGAGGGGCTGGCCACCAACGTCGACATTCTTCCCAAGGGCGTGGAGATCCGCACTCCCGTTTGCCCGGATCTGGAAACGTGCTTGCGCGTCTACGAACGGCTCTACGAGAAATTGCAGCGGTCGCTGGCGGACGAGAATCTGC
>JBAXFO010000765.1:0-2872 GCA_037139885.1 Planctomycetota bacterium | reverse complement strand
CTTGCGGACCATGTCGAGATACGAGCCCGGTTCGGCGGGTTCGGGGCTCATGATTTCCGTACGTGTAAACGCATTGAATATGCCGGTCTGTTTGCTCATCCAGTCGGCGAGGGCCCGTTCGACCTTCGATTGGTCGAGTTTCAATTCGCGCAGCAACGGGCGATTGAGATAGATCCAGGGATTGTACTTGTTCGGCGTTTCGAACCACGACTCTTTGCCGCCTTTGGGGAGAAACACCGAATTCAGATGCGATTCGGCGAGCGACGTCAAGATTTCCGGCGCGGCGCGGCCCGAATTCTTTCCCTCCTTGGCGGCGAACTCCGGCAGCGGGCAAACGCCATGGTCGGCGGAGACGGCGAAGACATAGTTGCCCTTCCCCACCTTGGCGTCGAGGAAATCGAGGAGCTCTTTCATCATCCGGTCGGAACGCAGCGTGATGTCGAGAACCTCCTGCGAATTGGGGCCCCAGCAATGGCCGACGAGATCGTTGCTCGAAAAACTGAGACATAAAAGATCGACCGCGTCCGTTTGGCCGAGCTTCTCCGCAACGATCGCGGTCTTGGCGAAATCGAAGAGGAGTTCGTTGCCGAAGGGGGAATTCTCCATGGCCTGGTAGTAACGCTCTTTCGCCTTGGGGCCGACGCCGAGCGTGGTGGGATGCGGAAAGACCTGGCCCTGGCCGTAACCGATGCCTTCGGCGAAGAAGTCGTCGGGCCCGGAATATTTCTCGTAATCGAGATCGGTTCGCGAACGCACCCAGTCGCGGTTCAGAAATTGATCGGCAGGATTGCCGGCATTAAACGCCTTCACCCAGGAATGCGGCTCGTCGCGATAAAAAGGCGACGTCACGAATTGTCCGGACTTGGGTTCGACCCAGTAGCAAATCTGCGCTCGCAGCGCGGCCATCAAAATGGCGGCGCGATCCTTGATCGAAAGCGACGCGACGCGACCCCGGCCTGCGAGAACGTCCAGCAACACATCGCCGATCGTGCGCACCTGACGGCGATAAGGCCCGAGACCGCTGCGAACCATGCCGGGCGGCGGCGTTACGCTCGTGACCGTGTCAGCGTTCGCCCGGTCATACCAATCGTTCGAGACAATGCCGTGCTTCGCGGGATAAGTTCCCGTGGCAAGCGATGTGTGCCCCGGCGCCGTGAGCGTGTAGCAGTAGGGATAATGACAGTTGGTGAACGAGGCTCCCTCGGCCTGCAAGCGTTTGAATCCGCCCTCAATGAAGAGCGGTTGCCATTTCTCGAGATAGTCGCCACGCAGCTGGTCGAAGACGACCATGACGACGAGCCGCGGACGAGCTTCGATGGGGGCGGGCGGCGTCTCTTCAACGAGCCTCTCCACGGCAGGCAAACGCAAGAAGCCGACAAACGCGATGACGATGACACAGAGAGCAATGAAGCGATGATAACCGGGCACAGAACGTCTCCTGGAGATGGCAGACCACCCGTCACACACGAACACATCGGGAGAGAGATTCTGCGAGAAAACTCGATCGTAGGAGCAACGGAGTCGAAGACTTCGGTAATCTATGAAATGCAAAGGGCTTGACGCAAAAAAGTAGGCACACCAGAAATCTGGCATGCCTACTTGAAATCGTTGAGGAAAATTTCGCTGCCGAGAGACTCGCTTAGACCGCGGCCGGAGCCTCGAGCGTCAAACGTTGCTTGCGACGGCGCCAGCCGTAACCCGCGGAAGCGGCGAACATCATGGCGAAGGCGACGCAGCTGGTGGGTTCGGGGATGACGAGGTTGCTGCCGAACGAATTGCCGGTGCCGGGGAGGGGGACGCCGCCCGACCCGAAGCCAACCTGGAAGTCAACCGCGTAAAACAGGCCATCGCCGCCCGGTCCCGTATTCTGGAAAACACCCTTCAAGAAACCGTAGGCGCCTGTGGGCGCATTGGTATCCGACGGCGGCGAACCGATTCCGTTGAGGCCGGTCAAGGTCGCTTGAAAATTGTAATAGACCCAGTTTCCCTCGTCAGGACCGCCGCCGACACTTTTCGGATCGAAGTACGAATCCCCGCCCGTCGTGGAACCGATTTGCTGGGTCGTGTACTCCGTCAAAGCCGTGTTCCAGAACGACGTGTTAAACGGTTGATCGCTTCCGTCGGACTTAAGGTTGATCGCGAAGATTCCCGGCGGCGGCAGAGTGAAGGGGGTCGCGATGAAATAGGTGGCCGGGTCCGAATCCCCCCCCATTTGAGCCCACAATTGGGTGGTGCCGATCGACCCCGACCCCGTTTGCGTGGCGAACGGGCTGCCGATGGGATTCGTGGAATAGGACGTCCACGTTCCCTGGTAGGTGAGGGCGTCCGACTGGAAATACGGGGCGACCTGCGCCTGAGCGAAGTTCGAAGTTCCGGACACGAGGCAGACCGCCATCATGAGCCGGAGGAGAAGGGATCGGGAGAGCATAAAAATTTCCTCAACGAATACAAAACGAAAATGGCCGGGGTATTTACGGAATGACGCATTCACTCCAAAAAACCTGTTAAACTGGCAAATTTGCCAACTCTGGGGGAGCGTTTTTATCGGAGTGCACTGTCGATTATAACTTGGCGAATCGAAATTCAAAGCGAAAAATGGGAAAGATCGCAAAAATAATCCGCTGAATTTCTGTCGTATTCGGGGTTATCATCGCGTAAAATCAAGGGACGTGCTTCATATCGGGCTGGATCAGCCTTCGTAAGTCGGTTGGCGCTTCAAACCCGACACCGAAGTTGCTCTGGGGCCCCCTCGCGTAAAACCTGCGGAAAAGATCATGTTCTCGTTTCGTTGGCTGGCGCGTTTCTTTCACTCCTTCGATAAAGGGCTGCGCGAAGCGCTCCGGCCTGTGCAGCAGGCTTCGCGCGTCGTCTT
>JBAXFO010000764.1:0-2880 GCA_037139885.1 Planctomycetota bacterium | reverse complement strand
AAACCGCTCGAAGGCGACTTCGACTTATCGTCCAGACGCGGAAGCGATTGGGAGACGATGTCGCCCAGCAATTTCGTGTCGTTGACGGGCGAAGCCACGATGCCCGAAACGGGCGTCACGACATCGTTGAAATAGTCTTTCTTCGCCGATGTCGTCGCGCTCGGCGCTTCGGCCTGGCGAATCTCTTTCAAGTGCGGATTGCCTTCGAGCATCTGGTCGACCCAGGTTTGCAGCGTTTGAAACGCGGCCGACTGCCGACCTTTGAGAGGAGCCGCGGCCGCCCCGCCATGGGCGACGACCGACTTGATCAAGAACGGGCTGAGAATCGATTTCTCCACATTGATGAATTCGAGAGCGGCATTGAGATTGGTCTGAGCCGAAGTGCGGGCGCCGGTGTCGCTGACGCGGATCAGTTGGAAGTTGCCCCCCTTGCCGTGCGAATGGCAGGATATGCAGGTATTCATGAGGACCGGCTGCACGCGCGTCGAGAAGGTGGCGAACGCTTCGCTCGAAACGTCGAGCGTGGTTCGCTGCGCCATCTGCGGACGGTTGGGGTTGGCTTGCGTCGGCGGCAATTTGCTGAGCGCGGGGCTCGACGAAATCGCGAAGCGCTGAAGCATCTGCACCGTATTGAGCGATTCGGCATGATCGGGCCTCATGTCGAGGGCGATCTTGGCTTCGTGCAGGGCGTGATCTTTTAAGCCGTTGAGCTGGCACCAGCGAGCAAGCCGCAAGCGTTCGTCGGCATCTTTCAAATTGACCTGGCGCTTCATCACTTCATAGCAATCGTCGAGATCTTTGCACAGGCGCTTCGAGCGGTCTGCGGGAACCCAGAGTTCGCCGACGCTGCGGCGAATGCGATATTGGCCATTCACCTTTTCGATGTCGCCTTCAAGAATGCGGTCGTTGTCGAGCAACAAGACTTTGCCGCGCACCGGCTCGCTGGGAGCCGACTGTGCGTTGGCGGCCGTCGCTACGAGGAGCGACACGAGGAACAACAGGAGGAATCGAGTTGCCGTGTTCATGGTTGGGCGGCTTATAGCGCGGGATGAAATGCGGGTCAAGGCGAGTTTTGGCGTCGGAAAAGAACCCCGTTCGCGGCTTTCCGAAGGAGAGCGCTGACGCAACGCACGCAGCGTTTGAGAAAAGGAAAGCCGTCTTTCCACGACAAACGACAGCGGATGCGTTATGGCAGCGCTCTCCTGCGGAGAGCCGCGAACGATTTCGAAACGGGGCAGCCCCCCTGGACGACGCAATGTTTCGGCGTCGCCAGCTCGAACCCGGGTTCCTCTTGACACGTTTGGCGAACCGAAATATCGTCGCGACGACCCGGAATTCAGGAAGAGGCCTCCCGGGTGATGCTGCGCCCCGATTGGGCGTGCATCCCGTCAAGGATGACATCGATAAGGGAGTTCGCGAAATGTCAGCATCCACCGGTGTACCGCTTTGTGATCTGCAAATTCAATTGAAGGCTCTCGAGCCGAAACTTTCCGAGGCTGCCGTCCGCGTGCTGCAATCGGGCCAGGTCATCGGCGGACCGGAAGTCAGCGGTTTGGAAGCGGAAGTCGCCCAGTATTGCGGCGCGGGGCATGGCGTGGCCTGCTCGTCCGGTTCGGACGCGCTGCTGCTCGCTCTGGCGGCTCTCGATATCGGTCAAGGCGATGAAGTGATCTGCCCGCCGTTCACGTTCTTTGCCACCGTCGGCGCCATCTGCCGCACGGGGGCTCGGCCTGTGTTCGCGGATATCGATCCGAACTCTTACAACATCGATCCGGCGCAGATCGAAGCGAAGATCACCAGCAAGACCAAGGCGATCATGATCGTGCATCTCTTCGGCCAGTGCGCGGAAATGGATCCGATCTGGGACATCGCCGAACGCCACGGCCTGCCGATCATCGAAGACTCCGCCCAGGCGATCGGTTCGGAATATCGCGGCAAACGAACCGGGACGCTCGGGGCCATGTCGTGCTATAGCTTCTATCCGTCGAAGAACCTCGGCGCGTATGGCGATGCGGGCATGATCGTCACCAACGACGCCGAATGGTCAGCGAAGATGATGTGCTTGCGGAACCACGGCATGGAACCGAAGTATCATCACAAGTACATGGGCTGGAACGGCCGCTGCGATGCGATTCAAGCCGCGCTGCTGCGCGTCAAGCTTCCGCATCTCGACTCGTGGACCGAAAAGCGTCAAGCCGCCGCCGACCGCTACGATACGCTGCTCGACGAATACGCCCTCGCAGGCACGCTGCAAAAGCCCGCGCGTTTGCCGCATCGCCGCCATGTGTTCAATCAATACGTCGTCCGCGTGGCCCACGGTCAGCGCGACGCGCTCGTGCGTCATTTCCGAAACGACAAGATCGGCTGCGAAATCTATTACCCGATTCCGCTGCATTTGCAGGAATGCCTCAAATTCCTCGGCCATGCCAAGGGCGACTTCCCGATGAGCGAAGCCGCGGCGAGCAGCGTGCTCGCGTTCCCGATGTTTCCCGAGATCACGCTCGAGCAACAGCGCAGCGTCGTGCAATCGGTGGCGGCGTTCATTCGCGCGCAATCGGGCTTGGCGGCGTAACGCGATTTCGCAAACCTGCCAGCTTGCTGCCGCCCGGCAAGCTGGCAGAGCGGCGCCGCGCTGACGATCGCCGCGCTCATGGCTGCAACACTTTCGGAAATTGCGTCAAATCCTCCGAAACATCCGGAACGGCATTAGCTGGCAGCCTGCCCACATCGCAAAAGGCGTACGGATTTTGTTTTAGGCATCGCCACGCCCTGACCATTTCATGGGATTCGCGGCAAGCCGCCGGCGGCAGCGGCTTGCCCACAGTCGCTTCCATCAACCCTACGCGAAAGCCGCCTCGACCCCGCGCGAGCGCGCGAGCT
>JBAXFO010000763.1:0-2882 GCA_037139885.1 Planctomycetota bacterium | reverse complement strand
GCTTCGGCGTGACGCCGAACAAGATCGGCGCCGGGCCGACGTATCGCATCAATGGCCGACCCGTCACGCCGCGAGCCGCCTACGAATCGGTCGAGAAGGGGCTCGACGACGACGGCAAGTTGCGCGTCAGTTTCATCGGGCCCACGACTCTTCGCCAAGACGCTCGCAGTGCGTTCGAGAACCATCCCGAGTTCGATCAACTTCGCGGCGATGTGACCGTTCGCGATTTCCCGCCTGATCACTGGGCGCTCAAGGCCGGATTCGTCACGACGGGTCAGCCCACGGTCTACTGTCAAACGCCCGAAGGCAAAGTTTTGCACCGGCAGGACGACTTCGCGGGAGGAGCCGGGGCTCTCATCGCCGCGCTGCGAAAGGCGCGCGCTTCCTACGATCCGCGGCGCGACCCCGATCTGCGCTCGCCATTCGCGGCTCTTCGCAACTACGCATCGTTCGCCGTCGCCGGGCTGCTCGGGGTGGTTGCGTGCGTCGTGATCCGGAGCCGCACCGCGTGAACCGTTCGCCATCCAAGGTTTTCAACTCCATTCCTTTTCCGAGGTCCACCATGTTCGCAAGTTTCGATTGGATGCACGGCGTCGCTCTCGCTCTGGGCGCGCTGGCGGCCGTCTTTTTCCCCAAGAAGAGCGCGACGGGGCCGGCCGCCATTCCGGGCAGCCCTCTGGCTCCCGGTAACTCCAGCGCCCACCCGCTGTTCGACACGCTCCTGCAAGTGCTCGAGGGAAAGCTCACCGACCTCATCCACGTGGAACCGGGACCGAACGGCGAACCCATGTTCACGCTCCGCGTCGTCCTGGTGAATGACGACAAGAGCGACGCCAACAAGAAGTGACGAGGTCCGCCGCCGGATCGCCCCTCTCCCATTTCGGGAGAGGGCCGAAGCTTGCATTCCCGGGAAACGCCCATGGCCATTCGCAATCGCATTATCGATCACGTTCGCGTCCGTGCGGGCGATTTGGCGCCGCACGAGCTCAACCCGCGTCATCATTCCGAAGCTCAGCGCCGCGCTCTCGCCATGCTTTATGACGAGATCGGCTTCGCCCGCAGCCTGCTCGCGTATCGCCTGGCGGACGGGCGCCTCAAGCTCATCGACGGGCATCTCCGCCAGCAGATGAATCCTGACATGGAAGTCGATGTCGAGGTTCTCGACGTCACCGACGCCGAGGCGCGAGCTTTGTTGCTCGCCATCGATCCGCTCGCCCAACTCGCCGGCTATCAAGCCGAGACGCTTGCGGAATTGCGGGCGCTCGTCGAGACCGATTCCGCAGCCGTGAAATCGCTGTGGGAAATTCTCGAAGAGGCGAGCCGTGCGACGCGGCAGTCGCTCAAGGAAGCCGACGGCGAAGGCGCGCCGACGCGCTATTTCGTGCTCGTGAACTGCGCGGATGAAACCGAGCAACTCGAACTGCTCCGCCGCTTTCAAGACGAAGGTTTGACCTGCGAAGCGAAAATCGGCTAACCTCGGGAGAGATCGCCAATGCGAATTGTCGTCGAATCGCCCATCGAGGCGTCGCCGCGCGTGCAACAAGTGCGCGGAATGTTCGATCTGCCGGCCGAGAAATCGAGCCGCGTGACATGGGATGTCGATCTGCCGCTGGATCGCGAACCGTGGTCGATCGGCTTGATCGTCGGCCCCTCGGGATGCGGCAAAACGACGCTCGCGAAACGCCTGTTCGCGGACGCCGACTATCACGGCCCGCATGGCGGCGCAACCGACGACCGCCTGCGCCACGGCAGCGTCGTCGACGCCTTTCCCCTCACGATGGGCATCCAGGACATCGTGACGCTCCTCTCCGCCGTCGGTTTCGCGTCGCCCCCCGCGTGGTTGCGGCCCTTTGCGGTTCTCTCGACCGGGCAGCAATTTCGCGTTCGCCTCGCCCTGGCTCTCGCCATGGCCCAAGACCGCTGCGTTGTCTTCGATGAGTACACGAGCGTCGTCGATCGCACGGTGGCGCAAGTCGGCAGCGCGGCGGTGGCGAAGTCGGTGCGACAACGCGGGCAGCGGTTTGTCGCGGTGACATGTCACGACGATGTCGAAGCCTGGCTGAATCCCGATTGGGTTTATTATCCCGCCGAGAACCGCCTGACCCGGAGGTCGCTTCGGCCCCGACCCGCCATCGAACTCGACATCGTACGCGTCAAGACATCGGCGTGGCCGCTCTTCGCACCGCATCACTATCTGAACACCTCGTTGGCGCATTCCGCAACGTGCTTCCTGGCCCGCTGGCGCGATCGCCCGGTGGCGTTTTCGGCCTGGCTGCCGTTCTATGGCAAAGGGCCGCGCGCCCGGCGCGAACACCGCACGGTGACGCTCCCCGATTATCAAGGCGTCGGCGTCGGCAACGCCCTCAGCGATTTCGTGGCCGCGCTCTGGACGGGCCTGGGGTATCGCGTGCTCTCCTCCACAACGCACCCAGCCATGATCCAGGCGCGCGTGCGTTCGCGGAACTGGCGGATGCATCGCGCGCCAAGTTTCGCGTCGGGCCGGGCGGGCAAGCTGCGGCACGCGACGACGCGTCTGACGGCGGGATTCGCCTACATCGGCCCCGCGTTGCCCCCGGTCGCGGCGCGAGCTCTCATGGAGGACGCATGATGATCCGCCTCAGCCCCGAACTTCAGGAACAAGTCGTCGCCGGCATTCGGGCCGGGGCGTTTCCCCATGTCGCGGCCCAGGCGTTTGGCGTGTCGCGGCGTTCGTTCCATCGCTGGCGGAAGCTGGGCCGGTCGAACGAAGGCGACGCGGACTTCCACGCATTCGCATGCGCCGTGGATCAAGCGATCGCCCAGGCCCGGCTGCGCGCCGAGATCAAAATTTTCGCCGAACAACCCAAAATCTGGCTGCAACATGGGCCAGGCCGGGAAACGAG
>JBAXFO010000762.1:0-2883 GCA_037139885.1 Planctomycetota bacterium | reverse complement strand
GTCGTTTTATTCGCGGTGAGGAACCAATTCCCATGAAAGATATCGATTACGCCGCCCCCCGCACCGTCGCCGAGGCGACCGCTCTGCTGAGCGAGAAGGGCGAGCGCGCCAAGGTCATGGCCGGCGGCACGGATCTCATCGTGCAAGTGCGCGAATATCGCCGCGACATCGATGTCGTCGTCGATATCAAACGCATCCCCGAACTCATGGAGCTGACCTTCGATCCGAAGACGGGGCTGCGCATCGGCGCCGCGACGCCGTGTTACCGCATCTATGAACACGCCGCGATCGCGAAAGCGTATCCCGCCTTGATCGACGCCGCCTCGCTCGTGGGGGGCATTCAGATTCAGAGCCGGGCCAGCTTGGGGGGGAATCTTTGCAACGCTTCTCCCGCGGGCGACACCATTCCGGCTCTCATCGCCTTGCAAGCGGTGTGCATCATCGCCGGCCCGCAGGGGACGCGTGAAGTTCTTGCCGAAGATTTCTGCGTCAGCCCGGGCCGCAATTGCTTGCAGCGCGGCGAGATGCTCATCACGCTCAAATTCCCCGCTCCGAAACCGCATTCCGGGGCGGCCTATCTTCGCTTTATCCCGCGCAACGAGATGGATATCGCCGTCGTCGGCACGGGCGTGGCCATCGAACTCGATGCCGCAAAGCGTTGCGTCGCCGCACGGGTGAGCCTCGCCGCCGTGGCGCCGCGTCCTTTGCTCGTGCCCAGCGCCGCGACCGCCCTGATCGGCAGCGCTCTCGCCGACGCCGATCTCGACAAAGCCGCCGCACTCGCTCAGGCCGCGGCAACGCCCATCACCGACATGCGCGGCGACGCGGACTATCGCAAACACCTCGTCGCCGTGCTCGTGAAGCGGGCGCTGCAAACGGCGATCAGCCGAGCGTAAACGGAACGACATCAAGGCGCCGCCGCTTTCTCCCTTGAGGCTTTCACCGTGAGCAAGAAGATCCACATCACCTGCACGATCAACAACACGCCCGCCGAGTTCCTCGCCGAACCGCGGCAAAGCTTGCTCGATGTGCTCCGCGACACGCTCCACCTCACCGGCGCCAAGGAGGGTTGCAACAACGGCAACTGCGGCGCCTGCAACGTGATTCTCGACGGCCGCCTCGTCAATTCGTGTCTCGTGCTATCGCCCGAAGTCGAAGGGGCGAAGATCGAGACGGTCGAAGGCCTGGCCACGCCGCAAGGATTGCATCCGCTGCAACAATGCTTTCTCGAAGGCGCCGCCCTGCAATGCGGCATCTGCACTCCCGGCTTTCTCGTCGCCTCCAAAGCCCTCTTCGACAAGAACCCCCAGCCGACCGAAGCCGACGCCCGCCACTGGCTGGCGGGCAACCTCTGCCGCTGCACGGGGTATGACAAGATCATCCGTTCCGTCCTCGAAGCCGCCGGGAAGTGATGTGGCAAATAAGTCAATCCGATCCGCATCAAAATCAACCGACCGGACGCGCGTGACCCAAGCCGATCCCCTGGAGATCGTCTGCGCGATATCGGTCCCGGCTCCTTCGACCCCCAAGGGGCCGGCTTGGGTCACACACAACGGAATGTGAGATTTCTTTTTGGAGCGGCATGCTGCTCCGGCTCGGTTGACTTTTCCTTGTCCTGCCGCAAAATGACCCCTTCGATCCGCTTCTTGGAGTGCGACGCCCCATGACGACTGCCGAAAGCACGCCGACGAAACCGCTGGCCGGGCAAGCGCTCACCCATCTCCAACGCCTTGAAGCCGAGAGCATTCACATTTTGCGCGAGGTGGCGGCCGAGTGCGATAAGCCGGTCATGTTGTATTCGATCGGCAAGGACAGCGCCGTCATGCTGCATCTGGCGGTGAAGGCCTTCTACCCCGCCAAGCCGCCGTTTCCGCTCATGCATATCGACACGCGCTGGAAGTTTCGGGCGATGTACGAATTCCGCGACAGCCTGCCGCGCAAGCTCGGCCTCGATCTGATCGTCCACATCAATCCGGAAGGCGTCGCCCGGGACATGAACCCGTTCACCTACGGCTCGCAGGTCCACACCGATGTGATGAAGACACAAGGCTTGAGGCAAGCTCTCGATAAGCATGGCTTCGATGCCGCGTTCGGCGGCGGCCGCCGCGACGAAGAGAAGAGCCGTGCCAAGGAGCGCGTCTTTTCCTTCCGCTCCGCGCAGCATCGCTGGGATCCCAAGAACCAACGCCCCGAACTCTGGTCGCTGTACAACACCCGCAAACACAACGGCGAAAGCATACGGGTCTTCCCGATCTCCAACTGGACCGAACTCGATATCTGGCAATATATCTATCTCGAAAATATCCCGATCGTGCCCCTTTACTACGCCGCCGTACGGCCCGTCGTCGTACGCGACAGCGAACTGATCATGGTCGACGACGAGCGCATGCCCCTCAAGCCCGGCGAAGTTCCGCAAATGAAGAAGGTTCGCTTCCGCACGCTCGGATGCTATCCGCTCACCGGAGCCGTCGAGAGCGAGGCAGACACGCTCCCCGCGATCATCCAGGAAATGTTGCTAACGACGACGTCCGAACGGCAAGGCCGCACGATCGATCACGACACCGCGGGCTCGATGGAAAAGAAGAAGCAAGAGGGGTATTTCTGATGGCGCACAAATCGGACATGATCGAGCACGACATCGAAGGTTATCTCAAAGCGCATCAGTACAAAAGCCTCCTCCGCTTCATCACCTGCGGTTCCGTCGACGACGGCAAATCGACGCTCATTGGCCGGCTCTTGTACGAATCGAAGATGATCTTCGAAGATCAGCTCGCGGCCCTCGAAAGCGATTCGAAGAAAGTCGGCACGCGCGGCGGCGAACTCGACTTCGCGCTGCTCGTCGACGGCTTGTCGGCCGAGCGCGAACAGGGCATCACCATCGAT
>JBAXFO010000761.1:0-2889 GCA_037139885.1 Planctomycetota bacterium | reverse complement strand
CCGGAGCCCATTCGCCCGCATCGGGACGCTGCTTCCGTTCGGCGAGCCGGGCGACGATGGCGGGAGTCAAATAGGCGTCTTCGAGCCTGAAATTGAGAGCCTGGCTGGGAACCCGCCACACGTCTTTGTGTTCGCGCCGGATGATGTCGAGCGCGGCGGTCATTCCCGGCCGAAGCCGCCATTCGCCGCTGGCGGGGTCTTTTTGATTCTCCAGTTCGATGATGGTGTCGTAGGTGACGGCGCCTTTCACGTTGTTCGCCAGGGGCCGAATCTCCCGCACCACGCCGCGAAACTCGATGTCCTCGTCGTTGAAGCCATTGATCGTGAACACCGCCGGCAGTCCCTTGCGGACCTTGTTGATGTCTCCCTCCGCGACATAGGCGTGCGCCTCCATGCGCGATAGATCGCCGGCGAGAGTGAACAATGGACCGGTTTGCGGACCGACGAGTTGCCCCACAGCCGCCTTCCGGTCGAGGATCAGAAATTCCCGCTTGGGACCGAGCGCGGAAATCACGGGCACGCGAATGTGAATCATGTCGAGAGCCAGCTGAGCTTCTTTCAGCCCGGTCTCGGCGGCTTTCCATTTGGCTTCGGCGATCAACGTGCTCGCCCCTGCCGCTTTCAATTGCGATTCGGCTTGATCCTTGTCGCCGCGCACACCCGTCTTTTTTTCGAGGTCGATTTGATATTTGAGAGTGGCTTCGGCCGACGACCGCAGAGCCTCGGCATGGGCCATCGCGGCCTTGGCCAGGCGAATGTTGTCTTCCGCTTCGTCAATCTTGATGCGGATGCGGCGGTCATCGAGCGTGGCCAGCGTCGTGCCTTCGACCACGGTATCGTTGGTTTTGGCGTAAAGGGTATGCACGGCTCCGACGAGTTCGGAGCCGACGACGACAATGTCGCGCGTTTCAAGAACTCCCGTGGCGCTGACGACATCCCGCATCGGCCCACGTGTCATCGGGGCGAACGTGAGCGCCCGTTCGGAGAGCCCGGCATGGCGTGACGCATCAAGCCACCAAAACCCCGCGCCGGCCATGGCCGCCAGCAAACCAAGAATGATCGCAGACTTCTTCACAAATCGTGGACCAGAAAGACGACGGTTCTCGCGACCGTTCCGATCATCTCAACAAAGCGAAAATCTGGCAATCCCGGAACGGCGTCGCCGCGCATTCCGGACTTCCACGCTCGTTCCTCGACCCCGACACAACGAAACACGACCAGGCGACGTTGGGGAACGTGGCCTGGCCGGTTCGCAGGATGGAAATGAAGATCGCGGACGATTCGGCGGGTTACATGTTGGCTTTGCGTTCTTCGACGGCGGTGCGGATGCGTTCGCCGAGGAGAGCGACGTCGAAGGGCTTCTTGAACGCTTCGTTGAAGCCGAAGTTGGTCAGCGCTTCGGGGTTGGCTTCGTCTTCGCTGGCCAGGGCGATGATCAGGGTCGCTTCGTACGCGGGATTGCGACGCAGGTTGGTCGCGATCTGGAGAGCTTCGCTGCGGCCCATGGCGAGGTCGATGATGATCGTGTCCGGGTGGAACGATTCGGCCTGGATGCCCGCTTCGAAGCCCGAGTGGGCGAGTTCATATTTGAAGTCGTCGTCTTCGGGCAGGATCTCTTTGGTGCGGTCGATAAAGAGTTTCTCGGCGCCGATGATGAGGATCTTGTGCAAGCCCTCTTCTTCAAGTTCGCCGAGCGGCATGCCGTGCTCTTTGAGGAACTTGATGAGGTGTTCGCGGGGAATACGGCGGTCCTGGCTGCCCGGGATGCGATAGCCGCGCAGACGACCGGAATCGAACCACTTACTCACCGTCCGCGGCGCGACTTTACAGATCTTCGCGACCTGACCGGTGGTAAAGACTTTCTTCATAACGGGTCTCCACTTCCAAAATTTACGTGTGATCCCCGGGTCGGGTTGCGAAGGACGACGAACAACTTTCGCGGCGCCGAGGCGCCAGCCGAGTTTGCGGGAAACGGCTGGAGCGTCCTGGCCGGGGATCAAAGCCGGATCGGTCCGGCCGCGAAAGATTCCGCGAATCGCCTCAACGTGAGCCAGGGTTTGGGTCATCCCCGGCAGGCGTTGAAGGCTTTCGCCTTGTGGCTAGGGGAAGTAATCGGCATGTTTCCCGCGCAAGATGAGAAAAAGCCCACAAGTTGGGGAGGTTCTGCGGAATTCCTGTCTTCCGCGGATCCGCGCACCTATCTCGACTGCGCCTTGAACGCCCACGCACACAGATCGCGCCATCGCTGACGCCTACCGCCGCGCCGCACGATCGAACGGGATGTGATAAATTGACGGAAGATTCTTCGCGTACTGGTGATTTGTTCGAGAGTCCCCACCAAGCCCTGCGATTCGGAGTCCCCTCCCAAGGCTTGCTTCACGATGGAACGAACTTATGTCTCTCGTCGCCTATCAAAATTCCGGCCCCTCGGCCGTTCTCACGCTCAACCGGGCGGACAAACGCAACGCCTTGAGCCGCCAGCTCATCGCCGAGCTGTACGCCGCGTTCGAACGGGCGCGCGATGACGCCGCCGCGCGCGTCGTCATCCTCGCGGCGAACGGCCCCGTCTTCTGTGCGGGCATGGATCTGAGCGAACTGCAAGAATCGCTCGACACCCCGGCCGAGGACTCGCCGGTCTGGAATGACGCCTTGCGTCTGGCGCGGCTGTTGGACTTGATCCACACGCTCCCCAAGCCGACGATCGCCGCCGTGCAGGGCCCGGCCGTGGCGGGGGGAGCGGGGTTGGTGACCGTGTGCGATCTCGCCATCGCCAGCGAGGCGGCTCGGTTTGGTTACCCGGAAGTGCGCCGCGGTTTGGTGGCGGCGATGGTGCTGCCGCATCTGTTGCGACATGTCGGCGAACGCATGGCTCGTTATCTTCTGCTGACC
>JBAXFO010000760.1:0-2890 GCA_037139885.1 Planctomycetota bacterium | reverse complement strand
GACTTACGCCCTCCACATGGCCGTGGCCGCCCGCGAGGCGAATGTCGATCTACCGAGGCGCTCGAAAGTGCGCACGATCATCGTCGCTGGTGAACCGGGCGGCAGCATTCCCGCGACGCGGGCGCGGATCGAAGAAGCCTGGAACGCCCGCGTGATCGACCACACAGGCCTCACCGAAGTCGGTCCCTTGGCGACCGAATGCCGAGAATCGCCCGGTTCGCTCGAAGCGCTCGAAGGCGATTTCATCGTCGAGGCGCTTGACCCGGCGACCCTGGCTCCAACGGCTTCCGGGGCCATTGGCGAGTTGATCGTCACGAATCTCGGACGCGCCGCCAGCCCGCTGCTTCGCTATCGCACGGGCGATTTGGTGCGGCCCGTATGGCCCCGCGAAGGGTTCATGCGCTTTGAGGGGGGCGTTTTGGGGCGGGTCGACGACATGATCCCTCTACGCGGCAACAACTTTTATCCCAGCAGCGTCGAGGCGGTGTTACGGCGCTTTCCCGAGGTCGTCGAGTATCAGGTGGAAGTCGACACGACGTCGCCGCTCGCGGAATTGCGGATTGACGTTGAACCTTTGCCGGACGGGGACGCCGGTCTGGCGCAGCGGATCGCCCAGGCCATCCGCGACGAACTTTTATTCCGGGCGGATGTCACCCTCGTAAAACAGGGTAGCCTGCCGCGGTTCGAAATGAAGGCCCTCCGGGTCAGGCGGAAGAGTTAGCCGGTCGAATCGCGCCGCGGGCCCGATCGCCTCACGCGGTTCTTTTTTGGAAGGAAGCATCATGCGTTTCGTGCGAATTCCCCTCATCGTCGCTGCGTTGGCGGCATGCGCCGTTCCCGCTTTCGCGGGCGATTGGACGAACTGGCGCGGGCCGTTTCAAAACGGCTTCTCGCCGGAGACGGGCTTGCCTTCGACCTGGAATCCGGCCACAGGCGAGAATCTCGTCTGGAAGCGAGATTTCGGTTCGCGGTCGACGCCCGTGGTCATGAAGGGCCGCGTCTTCCTGCTCAATTACACGTCGGAAAAAGAGAAGGGCAAAGACATCGCCGCGACGATTCAAGAACGCGTTCTGTGCATGGACGCCGAGACCGGCAAAACCATTTGGGAACACAAATTCCCCCTCTTTCACACCGATATCGTGACGGTCCGCCTCGGCTGGACGAACCTCGTCGCCGATCCGGTCACCGGGTACATCTACGGCCACGGCACGCAAGGATTCCTCATCTGCCTCGATGGCATGGCCGATCAGGCCAAGGTCGTTTGGCAGCGGTCGCTCACCGAAGAATATGGCCGCATCACGGGGTACGGCGGCCGCGTGACGACGCCGATTCTCTTCGAAGATCTCGCGATCATCGGCATGGTCAATTCGAGCTGGGGCGACCAGGCGAAAGGGGGCAATCGCTTCGTGGCGTTCGACAAGAAGACCGGCGACGTGCGCTGGTGGTCGGAACCCGCGGGCGCGGTGAAGGACACGTTTTACTCCGTGCCGATCACGGCACGCATCGGCGGCGTCGACGTCGTCATCAGCGGCGGGGCCGACGGCTCCGTCTTCGCCATGAAAGCCCGCACCGGCGAGCCCGTATGGCGTTATACGTATGGAAGCTCGGCCATTAATTGTTCGCCCGTGGTGGATGGCGATCTCGTCTACATCGGCCACGGCGAAGAAAACACCGACACGAACGTGCAAGGCCGTGTCGTTTGCCTCAACGGCGCCGAAATCGCCAACGGCGCGCCGAAGCTCGTCTGGAAAGTCGATGGGCTCACCGCTCGTTATACCGCTCCGGTCATCCATCAAAATCGGCTCTACATCACCGACGAAAAAGGCAAACTCTTCTGCCTCGATTCGAAGTCGGGCGAGCAGATCTGGAAATTTTCCTATGGCCGCAACTCGCGCGGCAGCCCGGTCCTGGCCGACGGCAAGATTTACATCGGCGAAGTGAACAGCAAGTTTCACATCATCGATGCGACAGCGAAGAAGCCGAAGTTCTTGAGCACCGTTTTCTTCCCGGCGGAAGGCGAGGGCTCGGCCGACGTGGAGATCAACGGCAGCCCCGCGGTCTCGAATGGCCGCATCTACTTCGCCACCAGCGAAGAGTTTTTCTGCATCGGATCCAAGGTCGCCAACCCGACCAAGGAGATCGCGCCGCCAGTTCTGAATCCCAAAGTCGGGCCGATCGCCCACTTGCAAATCGTGCCGGCGGAGATCGCGCTTCATCCGGGCGAAACGGCGAAGTTCACGGTGAAAGGTTACGACGACAAGGGCTTTTTCGTGAGCGACGTCACCGATGTCGAATGGGGCGTTTTCCCGCCGCCGCTCGCCCCGGGCGCGAAAGCGCCGCCGCCGCCGCTCGACGGCGAAATCAAAGCGGGGACGTTGACCATCGATGCGAAGAAGGCGAGCCAGCAAGGCGCAATCACGGCCAAGATGGGCCCGATCGTCGGCAAAGCCCGCGTCCGCGTCGCTCCGAAATTGCCCTATGCGCAGGACTTCAGCAAGATCCCCGACGGCGTCGCTCCCGCGGGCTGGATCAACACCCAGGGCAAGTTCGTCGTCGCCACGGTCGACGGCGAAAAGCTGCTTCGCAAGGTGAACGACAAGGCCAGCCCCCTCATCGCTCGCGGCAACGCCTACATCGGCCTGCCGACGCTCAAGGACTACACCATCGAAAGCGATGTTCTTGGGACCAAAGTCGGCGACGATCTGCCCGATATGGGAGTGGTCGCCAATCGCTATTCGCTCATTCTCGCTGGCAACATTCAGAAGCTGCGGCTGGTTTCATGGGATGCGTTGCCGCGCGTCGATACGACGATTCCGTTCAAGATCGAACCGGGCGTCTGGTATCGCGTCAAACTCACTACGGAGATTCAGAACGGCAAGGGCGTCATCAA
>JBAXFO010000759.1:0-2902 GCA_037139885.1 Planctomycetota bacterium | reverse complement strand
GGCATGTAGAGGAAGATGACCCGCTTCGCCTTCGGCGCGAAATGCGGCGAACGGCGTAGGGATTGGCGGTCCGCTCGGCGTCTTGCGCCGCCAACAGGTCGGCCAAGGCCAAGAGGCCGAAGCCGCAACCGCCCTGAGCGAGCCACTCACGACGGGAGCAGGGACGAATGTTCGGCATGGCGGTTGTCTCCAGAGCTAATCGACGAAAACGAATTCATTACTGCACAGAAGAACGTGGGCCAGTTCGGTCCACGCCCGTTCGGCCTCTTTGGGACTCGTTCGTGAGAGCACCCGTAGGCAGACTTCCACTTCCGCATCGCGAGCTCGGCGAGCGAACAACAACTCATAGGCTCGATGGATCCGCGCTTCGTCTCCCTGGGGGACATCGCGGAGCAAGCACGCCGCCAGCCCCTTCGCTTGGGAACGTACGAACGGATGGTTGAGCAGAAACAACGCCTGAGGAGCCACCGTGCTGATGTTGCGCTTTTCCTCGGAAGCATCGGGGTTGGCGGCATCGAACAGGAGCGCGAAGCTCCCGCGATCCCAGCGCGCGGTTTGAATGTAAAGCGAACGTCGAGGGGTGGTCATGTCGGCAGTCGCCGGCCCGCCCGCAGCTCGATCCAACGCTCCCGCAACGCTGAGCATGGCATCCCGAATGGCCTCGGCCTCCAGCCGGCGAGCCGAGAAGCGGCCAAGCCAGATATTATCGGGGTCCTTGGCGGCTTGTTCCTTGGGGATCACGCTGGTTTGCTGGTAGGCGGCCGATAAGAGCAACCGCCGATGCAGTTTCTTCAGTGACCATCCGTCGGCGATGAACTGCGACGCCAACCAGTCCAGCAGTTCGGGATGGCTTGGCGGTCCAGATAATAGACCGAAGTTATTCGGCGTTCGCACCAGACCGGAACCAAAATGCCAGGCCCATACGCGGTTGACGATGACACGTGACGTCAGCGGATGATCCTTGGACGCAACCCATTGCGCCAATTCGCGGCGGCCGCTGCCCTTTTCAATCACGAGTTGCTTGTCGCCGGCGAAGAAAGTGGGCATCCGCCGCGGAATGACGGGGCCCAGTCGCGTGAAACTGCCACGAATGTGCAGCGGAACATCTTGAATCTTCGGGAACATTCCGCCGGGCGTCCCACCTTCTTGCGCGGCCTCGGCGATCGGCGGGGCGGGCCGCATTTCCGCCTGGAGCTTGTCGCGCTCTCTGATGAGCGCCGTGCGCTCCGGACTGTCCGCGGCAGACTTCGGGCTTTTCTTGTCGAGTTCGCTTAAGGAGGTCTTGATCGCTTCCAGCCGCTTCATTTGCTCGGCCTGTTGAGCGAAGTAAGATTTCGGAACCAAAGGCGTTCGCTTGAGAACATACTCGGCCCCGGGAGCGCCGAGAGCTTGAAGAATGTGCGTGCTGTAGAAAATGCCCGCGAGAGCGTAGTAGTCCTCTTGCGAAACGGGATCGTACTTGTGATGGTGACAACGAGCGCAGCCCAGGGTCAATCCCATGAAGGCCTGGCCAATTGTGTCGATCTGATCCTGCACCATGTCGCTGACGATTTTCGCCTTGCAAGCATCGCCTCGATCCCAGACGCCATTGGAAAGAAACGTTGTGGCAATCAAGCCTTCTGGATAAATTTCCTCGCCCTTGGGGCTAGGCAGCAAGTCCCCGGCAATCTGATGTACGATGAATTGATCGAATGGCATATCCCGATTGATGGCATCCACGACCCAATCGCGAAAACGCCAGGCTTCAAGCGGTTCACAATTCCTGTCGCGAGCCTTGGGATTGCCATCGTGGTAATCGGCATAGCGAACGACATCGAGCCAGTGGCGTGCCCAGCGCTGCCCGTACACCGGCGAAGCCAGCAATCGATCAACGACTTTAGCGAAGGCCTCCGGAGATTTATCCTTCAAAAACGTTTCCACCTCTTCGGGCGTCGGAGGCAAACCAGTCAGATCAAACGTCGCCCGGCGAATGAGCGTTCGCTTGTCGGCTTTTGGCGCAAAAGACAGTCCTCGCGACTCCAGAGACGCCAACACGAACCGATCGATCTCGTTGGCGGCACGCTCCGGGTTTTTGACCGTAGGTGGGACAACGTTCCGAATCTTCTGGTAAGCCCACCATCGCTGATGAGCATCGGTGATCTGGAACGAGCCGTCCTTACCGGCCTGAGCGGTCGGAACGGATTTCGGCCAGGGGGCGCCGCGAGCGATCCACTGTTTCAATTTTTCGATCTCTCCCGCCGACAGTTTTCCTTTCGGCGGCATGCGAAGCTCGTCCTCATACTGGATCGCCTTGACGATCAAGCTCTTTTCCGGTCGGCCAGGTTCCATGGCGGGCCCGGAATCGCCCCCTTTGAGCAATGCCTCACGCGAGTTCAGACGCAGGCCACCCTTGGCTTTCTCTCCATGGCACGATTGGCATTTCTCGACCAACAGCGGACGAACGTAGTTTTCAAAGTCGTCGTCAGCAAACGCCCACGGACCGAACCACATCATGGTCACGATTGCCGCGCCAGCTCGCGACAGGAAGGGCATTTTCATGCTTGAACAGGGAGCGACCCATTTCGAGAACGCGCTCCTTCCTGCGCCGAGACACAGAAGAACAACGCTGAAATGCCGCCGAATCATGGAATAACTCGCCTTCTTGCTCTTACTCGAATCGCTTGATCCGGATGCCGCACCGATTGGCTGCCCACATTGGCCACCCGCATTTGCAGCTTACTTTCCGCCCGTTACATACCGCACAATCACGATGCCGGAGCCGCCGTTGCCGCCTTTGGCGGCGATGTATGAAGCACCGTAGAGACTGCAACTGCCGCCATCGCCGCCGTCGCCCGTGTTCGGCTCCTTGGAGGCGCCATCAGCCACCAGTGGCTCGTACGAAGGCCGCGATCGAGCCCAACCG
>JBAXFO010000758.1:0-2920 GCA_037139885.1 Planctomycetota bacterium | reverse complement strand
AGAAAAGCGTAGCTCACGAACCTCCCGTCGACCGGGAAAAAGAAATCATTGCGAAACTTTTTCGCTGAGCGTCGGGAAAATCGGAGACTCCTTGGCCGCCGACTCCTGGGCCGGTCAAGGCACGAGCGGCTGCGTCCACGCCATCTCGACATCGCCGTTTTGAAACGGGTTGGGATGCGACTTGCTTGAGAAAATCTTCGCCCGCACATACAGTTCCCGACCCGTGAAGCGGTAGCTCGGCGTCAGCGAATCGGTTTCGGCCACGACCTTGCCGATCTCAGGGCTGTAGACGTTCGTGGTTTCGTTATCCATGGCCGGCCGCGCATCGCGCAGCGTGGCGATGAACTGCGTCTTGTACGTCACGCCTTTTTCGGCCGCGATGCGGAACGCGAATTGTTCCCCCTCGCGGCGAATGTCCGCCAGGTTCACGCCTGAGGAAAGATAAAATCGCGTCATGATCGATCTCGGGCGCCGGATCGGGAGGAAAACAGGGTCGTATTGTAAGGCTGCGCGGAGTCGGAGCAACCTGCCTCAGCGCCAGCCCACTTCGATTTCCTTGAGAAGAGCTTCGCGGAGCGAGGGATCGGCCTGTTGGACGGCGGCGAGGGCTTGCTCGCGCAGGGCGAGGAGTTCGGCGGGGGTGAGGCCGATGCTGGCCTGGTTTTTCTTGAGCGTGAGCGCGCGGTTCACGGCAAACGCGGCATGCTTGGTCGAA
Organism: Planctomycetota bacterium; assembly: GCA_037139885.1. GTDB lineage: Bacteria > Planctomycetota > Planctomycetia > Gemmatales > Gemmataceae > JAIEPT01. Next base: position 2,205 of record JBAXFO010000758.1, on the reverse strand, counting down.
TGCTTCATCTCAAGCGCGCGGTCGAAGTTTTGTTGCACCTTGTCGAACTTCTTGAGCTTCGCGTATTGGGCGGCCGTGTCGTTGCTCGTTTCGGCGAGGAGATCGCGGTAGGCGGCGCTGGCGGCGGCGAAGTCGGCGTTGGCCGATAAGGAGTCGTTCGTGGCGAGTTTTCGCCATGCCGGCAGGACGCTGGCGAGCCAGTTCGTCGATTGCTCGGGGCTGTTCTTGGCTTGCAGACGCGTCATCTCGACGAGAGCCTGAAGGGCGTAACTGGCCCAGAAGCCGGCCTCGGCGGGATTTTTGCCCGCGGCTTCCAGCGAGCGCTCGAACGCCTTTTGAGCCTTGGGCGAGGCGGTGACGCGATTGGTGCGGTCCCAGTTGGCGAGACCTTCCCAGTAAGCCGCCTCGGCGAGCATCGCTTCGGAAAGGTCGGCGACTTTCGCGAGTTTTTCGAACTCTTCAACGGCGGACGCCAGCAGTTGGCCCTTCTTCGTCTTCGCGTCCTTCAGCTGGGGGTCGTGCGCCCAGCGATACAGACAACGGCCGCGGAGAAAGCCGTGGCGGGGCTCGCGCTGGGCGGCTTCCTCGAAAATTCGGACCGCGGTCCGATAGTTGTCGTCGACATCGACCTGGCTCAAGTACGCGAGAGCTTCGTGAGCCTGCGCCATGACGACGGCGAGGTCGGCGCGCTGCGCGGGCGTCGCGCCGGCAAGATTTTGTTTGGCGGCGGCGATGGCGTCTTGGAAGGCCTGTTTGGCGGCAGAACTGGCTCCTTCCGAAGTGCGGCCGACGTCGAGGAAAAGAAGTGCGCGGATGCGGCCCAGATCGGTCCAAAGCTCAGTGCCCGTGGACTGCGATTGGCTGGCCACGGCGGTTTCGTCGAGACCTTGCTGGCAGATCTTGATGCGCTTGGCGGCGGCTTCCTCGCTGGCGCGAGCGAGGGCGACAAGGCCGACGTCGCGGGCGCGAGCGATACGAAACGCGTCGTTCTCGGGCTCCAACTCCAAGGCCTTGTCGTCGGCTTCGAGAATCTTGTCTGCCGCGGCGGATTCGCGATCGAGGAGGCGGGCGCGCGTGTACCACAGACGGGCCTGGCGGGCGCGGATGAAGGGGTTGGCCTTGTTCGGAGACGCATCGCCCAGCGCGAGGGCGGCATCGACATCGGCGAGTTTGAGGTTGGGCCGCGCCTTGACGAGGTCTTTCGGGAAACCGACCGGATGCGCGAGGGCGAGATCGACGACCCCCTTGGACGCATTGGCGCTCCCGAGCAGACTGTCGCCGAGAGCCTTGCACTGGGCGAAATCGGGCTCGCTCTTCCAGGCGGCGGCGAGGGCGGCATTGAGAAGCTCATCCCATGCAGGCGTGTAGGTTCGCTTGCCGACCAGGGCAAGCGCCTTCGTACGCCAGGCGAAAGCCTGGTCGGCGTCTTTCACCGACGCGAAGAGCCGCAGCCGACCTTGGGTTTCGGGAGTGAGGCTCAACGCGGCCGCCTCCAAAAGCAAGGCGGCCCGGGCCCGCCGTTTGTCGACCAGCCAATACGCGTCGGCCGGGAGCGTGGTCAACAAACTCGCGGCCAGCGCATAATCGCGTTCGCTGGCGGCGATGTTGGCGCGCACATAGGTCACGAACGACGGCTCGTTCGCGCTTCCGGGCAGAGGCTTCACGACGGGCCGCTTCGTTTCGAGCAGGCTCTCCGCCTTGATCGCTTGCATCAGCGGCGACTTACTCTCCGCGCGCTCCACGTCGCGAAGCCGTTCCTTCCAGACCTCGTCGTTGGCGGGCCATGCGGGCCACTCGGTCGTGAGCCGTTTCGTCATGGCCTGGATAAATGCGGGCTTCACTCCCGGATCGTCGGCGATGGCGATATCGAGAGCATTTAGGTCGGCGCGCGAGAAATCGCCGTCGCGCAAGAGGTCGGCATAGAGCTTGAGCCCGTCGCGTTTAAGTTCGGCATCGGTTTCTTGAGCGAGGTTCACTTCTTGCAACAACGCGCGGCTCTGCGCGAACTTCGTCGCGGCGAAGAGGGCGCGGGCGTCGTTTAACTTCAGCCGCGCGGGGCTCAGCGCGGGCGGCTCCGGAGGCTTGGGTTTCGGTTCAATCGGTTTCGGTTCAATCGGCGGTTTCGGTTCGATCGGTTTGATCTTGGGCTCAACGGGAGGCGTCGGCTTCGGCTCGATCGGAGGCTGCTTCACCGGATCCACGACC
>JBAXFO010000757.1:0-2920 GCA_037139885.1 Planctomycetota bacterium | reverse complement strand
CTCCCGCCCCACCGCCGGCTCCCCTGCCGCCGCCGAAGATCGAGGAAGCGCCGCCGCTGCCGAAAGCTCCGCTCGTTCCGGACGAGGCACCCGCGCTGCCCGAACCGGCCCCGCTGCCGCCGCCGGAGTTCGGTAAAGTGGTCCGAGGCTACCTCTTCGCCCGGCCCAGCTTCGAAGCGTTGCCGGCGCCGGCGGAAGTTTGACCGAATGGGGGAGAGCGCCGCGCCGCCTCAATCGTTTTCGCGATCCGCGAAAATTAACTCTCGCGCCGAGAAATCGCTTTCCCTCGCCTTTCCCCTCCCGTTACAATCTCCATATCGAAATTCCCGCCTGTTTCCCAAACTCTTCTGCGAGTCCAACGATGAAGCGCGTTCTGGTCGGCCTCTTCGCCTTGATGGCGACATCCTGGGTCAGCGCCCAGGAAACCTCTCCCGGCAAAATGAAAATCGATGGCGGCGGCAACGTCACCGGCGGCGGCAAAGTGACCAAACGCCTCAGCCCGGCCGAGGAACTCAAAGAGTTCATGGTCGCCAAGGGCTTCACCGTCGAACTCGTCGCCGCCGAACCGACGATCATCAACCCCGTCACCATGGCGGTCGACGACAAGGGCCGCATTCTGGTCAGCGAGAGCCACACGTACCGTTATGGCCCCAGCGGCTCGCCGGTGAAACCGTTCAAGAATCCGGTCGTTCGGCTCGATCCCAAACCCGACGGCGGCTTCGAGCGCGTCCTCATCGCCGACGGCTTCGACGATCCCGCCATGGGCATCGCCGTCAAGGACGGCAAACTTTGGCTTACTGCGAACAATTACCTGTATCAATACGACTACTCGGAAACCGGCCCCGCCACCAACAAGCAAACTCTCGTCATCGACAAGAACAAGGCCTGGAATCCGTTCGGCATGTTCGTCCTCGAATATGGCCCCGATGGGCTTCTTTACCTCAGCGTCGGCGATCACAAGGTTTCGCTGGTCGGCCCGAAGGGGAAAGACGGTTCCGAAAACACGGTCACCAGCCGCGGCACGTCCGGCGTCATCGTTCGCATGAATCCCGATGGCACGAATATGGAACGCCTCACGCAAGGCTTCCGCGTGCCGTATTCGTTCGAATACGATCCCTTCGGCCAACTGTGGCTCCTTTCCAACGGCGAAGGCAATCCGAACCGCTTCGCCCGCGTCATTCCGGGCGTCGATTATCATTGCTACACGCGCAAGCAGGACAACTCGTGGTTGGCCGGCAATCATCCGCTGGCGCCCCCCGTGTTCGAAACCCTTCGCGGCGCCCACACCCAGCTCATGCGTTATTACGGCGCCGCCTATCCGCCGGAAATGCAAGGCAGCCTCTTCCTGTGCAACTGGGGCGCCCACGGCTTTCACGGCTCCAATCGCGGCATCTTCCGCTACCATCCCGACGAACGCGGACACATCGTCGAGAAGGAATGCTTCGTCAGCTGCAACGATCCCCATTTCCGCCCCGCTCACATCGTGCTCGATCCGGAGGGAAACCTGCTGATCGCCGACTGGTACGGTCGCGATGACGAAAGCGATATGACGGGCCGCATCTGGCGCGTGCGCCCGACTTCGGCCCCCAAGACCGACGCGAAGTTGTCGAAAGTCGCGGGCTCTTTGAACGAGTTGGGCTCGCCCAGCCATTTGCAGCGTCAAGCCGCCGTCGACAAGGCCGTCGCCGCCAAGGATGTCGAACCGCTCAAGGCGTTCGCGGCTTCCTCGACGAACGCGCTGGGCGGGGCCAACGCCCTCTGGAGCCTGCGTCGCATCGACACCCCTGCCGCCCGCGAAGCTCTGCTCGCCGGCGTCAAGAACGCCGACCCGCGCGTGCGCCGGCTGGCCCTCGATCTGGCCCGGCAGGCGGGCCTCGATGCTCCGTCGAAAACCGCGGCTTCTGCGCTGCTTAAAGACGCCGACCCGGCCGTGCGCCTCGAAGCGGCCATCACGATCGGCACGGCCGACGCCCTGGTCAATGTCTTGAACGGCGACATCGCCAAGGACAAATACCTGCGTTATCAGGCCGCCTCCGAAATCGCCAAGGTGGCCGCGCCCGAGCATTTCGCGAAATTGCTCGCCAGCGACGACGCCGATGTTCGTCTTGCCGGCCAAATCGCCCTCGATGTGGCCTTGTACGAAAAGACGCCGAGTCGGCCGCACGCGGTGGCCGCGCTCGAGAGCATTCTCGACAAGGGCCGCGAAGCCGATCTGGGCCATGCGTTGGCGGTGGTGTTGATGCATGCCGACAACGCCATGATTCCCATGCTCGAGAAGTTCATCGTTCGCGAAGACCTTTCGCCGGCGACCACGAGCCGAGTCCTGATGACCTATCGCGGCCTCACCGGGAAACTCCCCGCCGCCGCCGGCAAACGCTTCCTGGAAAGCGTGCAAAAAGGCACGACGCCATTGACGACGACCGCGGATCAGCTCACCCTCCTGCAACTTCTCGAAGGCGAAGGCCCCACGCCGCTCGCCATCGAACAGCTCGAAAAACAAGTGCGCGCCGACAACCCGCAAGTGAAGCCCGCCGCCCTCGCTCTGGCTCGCCGCTTCGGCCCCAAGAGCGGACCGCTGGCGGATGTGCTTTGGCCCACGCTGTTCCTCCCCAAGGCGAAGACGGAAGACACGCTCGATTCGCTGGCCACCATCGCCGTCGTGCAGACGCCGGCCAAGGCCGAAATGTGGGGCAAGCTTCTCGATTCGTCCGACCCGACCATTCGCACCGATGCCGTGCGCTGGTGGCGTTCGTTCAAGAAAGATCCCGAGCTCGCCAAGACGCTCATCACCCGCACGCCCGATCTTTTGAAGAAAGACGCCGAGCTGCGCGACGACCTCGCGTCGGTGTTCCGCGATCTCGGCGTCGGCTCCCCCGAAGTCCCCGCCGACGACGGCAAACGCGACAAGACCGCCCTCGCC
>JBAXFO010000756.1:0-2922 GCA_037139885.1 Planctomycetota bacterium | reverse complement strand
ACGCAGCCCTGATCGATTTCATGGTTTACCGCCACTACCTGCCGCGGGGCGAATCCGCCGAGCGCTTGCTCGCGTTCGTCGTGACCTCCAAGACGATCCGCCGAATCGAACTCGGGGACGTTGAGCCGATCCAAAAAGCCGTCGACCGCTTCCTGACGCAGCTTCGGCGGACGCAGCCTGCCAAAGACGACGGCGATCCCGCCGTGGCGCTCCGCAATGCCGTCTGGACCCCTTTGCAGGAATCACTCCGCGGCGCCGAACTCGTGCTGATTTCACCCGATGGCCCGCTGTGTTCGCTTCCGTTTCCGGCTCTGCCCTCCGCGGAGGGCAAGGAGTATCTCCTCGAAGAGATCGCGCTCGCGGTGATCCCCGTGCCGCAGATGCTCCCGGAATTCCTCGCCCCGCGCGGCAATCGGCCGGAAGATCGTCCGCCGAGTCTGTTGGCGATGGGCAACATCGACTTCGATCATGGCCTCGGCGCAGCGGCGCCGAAGACGCCGGCCGGGGAAGGCGCCGCCCCCGCCTGGAAGCGGCGGCGGGCCGGCGCGCGGCTTCAATGGGAGAACCTGCCAGGCACCGCCGGCGAGGTGCTCGCGCTCGAAGACGCGTTCCGAAAAGCCGTTCCCCGCGGGAAGGCAACCGTGCTCCGCGAAGCGCAGGCGACGTCGGCCGCATTCCGCAAAGAAGCTCCGGCACACGAGTACCTCCACCTGGCGACGCACGGCTTCTTTGCGCCGCCGGATGCCGGCCAAGAATCCCCGGGCCGCCGATCGGGCCTGGGGGCGGACGTTCGGGCGTCGAGCGCCGGCTATCACCCCGGCGTCTTTTCGGGCCTCGTCCTCGCCGGCGCCAACAAGCCGCGCGACGACGACGACGGCATCCTCACCGCGCTCGAAGTCGCCGAGCTGCCTCTTGCGAACGTGGAGCTTGCCGTCCTCTCGGCGTGCGAAACCGGTCTGGGCGAGACCGCTGGCGGCGAAGGTACGCTCGGCCTGCAGCGAGCCTTCCAGCTCGCCGGGGCTCGGACCACGATCACCAGTCTCTGGAAGGTGGACGACGATGCGACGCGCCGATTGATGGAGCAGTTCTACGAAAACTACTGGCGCAAGGGCCACGGCGCCCTCGAATCGCTTCGCCGAGCCCAACTCTGGATGTTGAACGAAGGCCCCAATCGCGGCATCGTGCGCGTCGACGACGGCGCCAAGGAACCGCGCCGCTCGCCTCCCTACTACTGGGCTGCTTTCGTGCTTGCGGGCGACTGGCGTTAAATGACTGTGCGTGAATGGGCTTGGCGGTGTAGCGGACGTCGCCAGACTTCCGTCTTTGCGAGTCGAAAGTCTGGCGACTTCCGCTAAAGACTTCATCCTGCTGACGCGTCGATGATTGTCGGCGATAAGCTCGTCAAAGGGCTGAAGGTCATTTCCGAGGTTAGTGAAATGGTACGCGCGTATTCGTGCTCTCTGATAGTCATGGCGGTCGTCGCGGGCTGCGTCACGCTGGCTCGAGAGTCCGCGCCGCGCATGAGCGAAGCGGACTTCGAGAAGCAGGTCACGCCGATCTTGCAACAACGTTGCCTGAGTTGCCATAACCCGACGAAATCGAAGGGGAGCCTCGATCTGTCGACGCGAAACGGTCTTCTCGAAGGGGGCGCCAATGGACCGGCGATCGTGCCCGGCGAGAGCGCGAAGAGTCTGCTGACGCTGGTCGTGCGCGGCCCCGCTCCGAAGATGCCGCGGCAAGGCGATCCACTCTCGCTGGCCGAGATCGAAACATTGGCCCGCTGGATCGACGCCGGCGCTCCGTGGCCGAAAAATCTTTCGATTTACGGAAAGACCGCTGCCAAAGCAGAGCCGTGGTGGGCGATTCAGGCGCTCGTTTCTCCCGCGTTGCCGAAGGTGAGCGATACGGAATGGTGTCGAACGCCGATCGATCGCTTTGTCCTCGCCAAGCTGGACGAACATCACCTCAAGCCGAGCCCGGAGGCCGATCGCGCGACGTTTATCCGTCGCGTCACGTACGACTTGACCGGCTTGCCGCCGACGCCGGAGGAAGTCGAGTCGTTCGTCAAGGATTCGTCGCCGACCGCATTCGAAAAGCTGGTCGATCGCTTACTGGCGTCGGAAGCGTACGGCGAACGCTGGGCTCGCATCTGGCTGGATCTGGTTCACTACGCGGACACGCACGGCTTCGACAAGGACAAACGCCGGCTTTTCGCCTGGCGTTACCGCGACTGGGTAATTCGAGCGTTCAATCGCGATCTTCCTTATCGGCGTTTCATTCGCTCTCAGATCGCCGGCGACGTGTTGACGCCGGGCGACCCCGATTGCGTGATCGCCACCGGTTTCGTCGTCGCGGGGCCGTGGGATTTCGTCGGCCAGGTCGAACTGCGCGAGGGGACTGTCGATAAGGAAAAGACCCGCACTCTCGACCGCGACGACATGGTCACCAATGTCTTCGCTACATTCAACAGCGTCACGGTCCATTGTGCCCGCTGCCACGACCACAAGTTCGATCCGATCGCCACGCGCGACTACTATCGCTTGCAGGCGGTCTTCGCCGGCGTCGAGCGCGCCGATCGCACGTTCGCCTCGCCCGAGATGGCGCAGTTTCGCGCAGCTTTGGAGAAGCAGCGTCTTGCTGCGGTCGAACGCCGCGACGCTATCGCCAAAGCGATCGCGACGCCGGCGCTCGAAAAGGCAATCGCGGATATTGCTGAATTGCGTATCCAGCTTGCCCGTCTTCCGAAAATACCGGCCGATAAGGCCAGTCCGACGAACGGTTATCACAGCCAGATCTCGCCGACTGCCGATGTCGTCAAATGGGTGCAGATCGATCTTGGTCAGTCCATGCCGATCGAAATGGTCCGCCTGATCCCCGCCCGCCCGATCGATTTTCCCGATACGCCCGGGTTTGGCTTCCCCG
>JBAXFO010000755.1:0-2929 GCA_037139885.1 Planctomycetota bacterium | reverse complement strand
CCCCCTTCAACCCCGACCCCAACCACTACCACCACAACCGCACCGGCGAAGACAATGCCGACGCCCATCTGAAACGGCAGATCATGGGCCGCGAAGTCGTCGTCGCCATCACCAAAGGCAAGCTCGACTTCGGACCATGGGAACAGATCTTTTACGGCGAGTTCGACGGCAACCGGAACAAGCGGGTGCTGGTGAAGGTGATCGGAGAGTAGGAATCGGTTCGATTTCGAAGCGGGAGCGCCATGAGAAATGCGTCAGGCATCACCTCCGCGGTCATCATCCCATGCTTGAGTCGGAATCAGCGAGCGCTGGCGAAGATCCCGAGGGAATCGCGGAAATATCTTTGCCCGCGGAGCGTCGTCGTCATTAGAATGCCGTCATTCGGATCGTTCGCCAACAATTTAAGGAGACGCCATGGTTTACAAGGAATTCCTGATCGAAGTCGCCAAGAACGCGGACACGGCCAAGTCGGCGATCAGCGCCGCGGAAGTGAATCGCGTGATTTCGGAAGCGTTCAAGGTTCTCGTCAAGCAGGACGCCGCCACGGCCGCCGAACTGTTCGCGAAGGGTCTCGCTCTCGCGAAAAAGAAGCTTTAAGGTATCGGTTGGCCGCGGGCGCTCCGCTGCCGCGCCCGCGGCGAACCATCGTTCAACATCCCTTCTTCGCCGGAGTTTCCCTATGGCCCGCCCGATTGCATTCGTGCTCATCATCCTCGGCTTCATCGCGCCGCTTCAGGCTCAGCAGGCGTTCACTCGCCTCGAGCCGACGCCGAAGGAAATCGACGCCTCGCTCAAGACCGACTGGTATGGCGTCTATCTGCAAGGCAAAAAGATCGGCCATTTCCGCACCACTCGCGAACGCACCAAGGAAGGCATCGCGGAGTCGATCGAACTCAAGATGAAGCTCCTTTCGTTCGGGCAGAAGGCGGAGATGACCATCGCGCAGACGCTTTTGTTCGATGGAAAAGCTCCCTATCCGCTGCTCAAGGCGCTCTATCAAGAAGCCTCGGGCCCCATGGGGACCGATTTCGTGCTGACGCGGACGGGACCCGATGCGTTCGATGTCGTGCAGACCGTCGGCAAGAACGTCCGCAAGAAAGCCGTGCCGAACATCGACTACACGCTGCAAGACGCGATGACGACGGAACTGTGGATCAAACGGGGAGCCGCCAAAGACAGCGAGATCGTGAGCCGCGATCTGGAGCTCAAGGAACAAAAAGTCGAGCCGCAGAAGAGCAAGATGTTGGCCGTCAAGACGAGCCTTGTCGGCGGCGTCGACGTGAAGTTTTATGAAGTCGAATCGACCTCCAGCCACGATCAGGTCAAGGTCGTCTCCCGTCATGACGCCGACGGCAAACTTCTCTCGGGCAATATCGCGATCTTCGAATTGCGGGCCGAACCCGAAGAGCAGGCGAAGAACTCGGAGTACAGCAAGGATCTTTTCGTTCTCGGCATGGCCAAGGTCGAACGCAAGCTCGGCGACTTGCGCAGCGTGAAAGAACTCGTGCTCGAAGTCGACGGACCCCCGACGGCGTTCGCGGACGGCCCTCGTCAATCGCTTACCAAGGAAGACGGCAAAACGCGTCTCCTGCTCGGCAAACGCTTCGGCAAAGAGGCCAAAGCCACTCCGCAAGACGCCAAGGACAATCTCAAAGAGACAAGCGCTTACGATCTCAGCGACGCGAAGGTGAAAGCTTTGGCCGCACGCGCGGTGGGCAAGGCGGAGACGGACGAAGAGAAGGTGAAGAACATCGCCAAGTTCGTTCACGACTTCATCGTGCCGCGGCTGGGCAATACCTTGCCGACCATTCACGATCTCATCGAACGCAAACAGGGCGATTGCAAATCGTATGCGCTGCTTTTCTGCACGCTGGCTCGCGCGAATGGAGTGCCGGCTCGTGAGGTGGCGGGCTTGCTGTATGCGGGGGACGACACGCAGGCGTTTGGCGGCCATGCCTGGAACGAAGTGATTCTCAACGGCGTGTGGGTGCCGATCGACGCGTCGCTGAACGAGACGGAAGTGAACGCCACGCACTTGTGCCTGGGGACGGACAAAACCGCCGCCAAAAACTTGCTCGAAACGATCGGCAATTTGCGTCTGCGCGTTGTGGAAATGAAGGCGAAGTGAGCGGGGCATGGGGGCAGCTGCCCCCGATTGCCGTCGATCCGACAAAAACCCCTCAGGCCGAAAGCCTGAGGGGTTTTTCGTTTACTTGGCGGCCGCGGCCTTCTTGTTCAAAATCTTCGCGATCTGCGATTTCTTGCGAGCGGCCTTGTTCGGATGGATCCGGCGCTTGGCGGCGGCCTTGTCGAGGGCGCGAACGGCGGCCAGGGCGTCCTTTTGCAATTGTTCGGGCGTCGTGTCTTTGGCGATGGCTTCGACCTTGCGCAGCGTCAGCTTGATCGACTTCTTGGTGGCACGATTGAGCAAGCGACGCTTTTCGATTTGCCGCATGCTCTTCTTGGCGCTCGACGTATGGGGCATGACCCGGATTCCTTCGTGAATGTTTGAATCGACTTTTTCGGAACCGTTATGGTACGCCCCAGCCCCGCCCCCGGCAAGAGAGCCGTTCGCAAGGCCGAGGTCATTTCGCGAGCGACAGCCGTTGATCGCAGGCGACATTACGGCGTTCGAGTCGGCCCCCGCCGGCGGGAAGGATCACTTCGACATCGACGCATTCATGTTTGCGCAGGCCAAAGTTCCCCGATTTGTGGACCGCCCGGCTCATGGAACGTGGCCGCGGTTCCCAGGTCGCCGGAATTGCGATAACGGGCATCCTTCTGATCGGGCTTGGGGTAGGCCTCCGCTCGCTTCTCAAACATCGCCGTCCGTTTCAGAGCGCTCGCTTCCACCACCAGAGCGTTCCCGCGATCAAAAAGACCACCCACTCCGAGGCGGCGAAGCCCATGGTCATGGGGCGGATGCCGG
>JBAXFO010000754.1:0-2931 GCA_037139885.1 Planctomycetota bacterium | reverse complement strand
TGTATGCAAGATAGACGAATGAGAAGGCGGAAAGGTTCGCGGCGTGGAACAAAATTAAGTGAGCCGACAAAAGAGCTAGTGCGTTTCGGTTGAGGCGAGCCGCCGGGCTTGTCCCGGCGGGATAAACCCGCCGGCTCACGCCGAAGATTTAGCCTGGACGACGCGCTAGGCCGGTTCGGATTCGTCTTGTTGCAAGAGATCGTTGTCGTACGCTTCTTCGAGTTCGCGGATGGTTTTCGCGAGCTTCTTGTTGCCGCTGAGAAAGCTGGAGACTTCCATTTCCCATTCGGTGCTCTCGGCTCGCAGCGCTTGCAGGTCGAGCGGCAGTTGCAGGATTTTGGCGAGGCGGCGGGTGACGGCTTCGATGCTCATGGGGTTGCGGCCATCGAGATAGCCGGGGATCTCGGCGACGATCGACGCCATTTCGACGCCGACGCCGGGGCAGCGCGTGAGCAGACACGTCGCGAACGAGCCGGGGCCTTCATAGGTGCTGCGGCGTTGGAGCCCGAAGCGTTCCATTTCGGGGAGAAGCTCGGGGCTCGAGCAGGTGACGTAAAGCCGCGGTTCGCGCGTGTGCGGGATGGGGCCGCCGAACGAGCCGATGAAGAGGATGCGGCGGACGTTGATTTTCCGAATCAGCTCGAGGATGCAATCGCCGAAGACCGGCCAGTTGAGATTCGGTTCCTTGCCGATGAAGAAAACGAGGTTGGCGGCTTCGTGGACGAAGAAGCGGTTCTCGGGCATCTCGTGGCTGATGACGAGGCCATCTTCGATTTGGATGTGTGGCCGAAAGAGAGCCGTCACTTCCATGGAACCCGGGAAGCTGTAGATGTAGTACGCGCCGGGGGCGATGGTTGCGAAGGAGCGGGCGGCGAGGAGGTCGGTGAGGCGGCGTACGGTGCCGGTGGAGACGGCGCCGCCGTCCATCCAACCGCCCAGAGCGAGAACGAGCGTCGCGTCTTTCAGCGTGGGAAGTTCGTCGACGTTGAGATCGACGCAATCGCAAGAGATCATCAAACGCTCCGATCACGAATTCCAGTTCATCGCCACGATGGCCATTTGCAAAACCATCGCGATCGACACCCAGAGAAAATACGGCGCCTGGGCGATCGCCACCCAGCGGGCGAACGGCCAGATCGCCGCGATGCAGCCCAAGAGCGACGCCCACACGATCAAGATATCGACCGCCGCCAAAGAAACATGGCGCAGCCCCGCGAAGATCGGCATAAAGAGAAGATTCGCAACGAGATTGATGGCGAACAGCGAGGCGATCTTCCAGGGGATTTTCCCACGGAAGGCCTGAACGAAAACATAGCCGAACGTGAGAACGATGATGGGGTAGAGGAGCGTCCAGATGAAGCTGATCGTGCTCGGAGCCGGAGTCCACCAGGGTTTTGCGAGCGAGTCGTACCATTGCAAGAAGGTCATGAGCGAGGGTCCTTGGGTGGAACGCGGTGCGGCGAGCGTATGCGTCAAAACGGACGGCGCGATTCGCGCCGCTCTTTTGCGTAACTTGTTTGTACTCCAACGGAGTTCCATCCCAAAGCCCAGGATCGCGAAGCGCACCCTGAGTAAGAAAAAGAGCGTGCCGCTTATCCCCTTCGGGGAAAACGACGGCTCTCGCATTTCAGCGGGGCAGCTCAACGGATTTTGAGTTGCGTCATCTTCTGCTGCAAGCTTTGCCGATGCAGCCCCAAATGACGGGCGGCCGCGCTGATGTTGCCCGCGTGCTTATCGAGGGCGTCCTGGATCAGGGCGCGTTCGAAGGCGTCGAGGAGTTGTGCCTTCGCGTCGGCGAGCGGCTGGTCGAAATAGGCGGCGAATGTGGTTGTGTCGGCGTCGGGAGTCGTGCGCGGCAGGCGGAGGTCGCTGGCGTCGATGGCGTCGCCGGCGGCGAGGGCGGCCGAAGCCCCGATGACGTGTTCGAGTTCGCGAACGTTGCCCGGCCAGGTGTGGGTCAACAAGCGATCGATGGCGGCGGCGGTGAGCTTCGGACGCGCCGCACCCGTGGCGGAGCGGTCGAGGAAGTAATCGGCGAGGAGAATGATGTCTTCGCGGCGGGTGCGCAGCGGCGGCACGATAAGCTCCACGCCCTTGATACGGTAATACAGATCTTTCCGGAAGAGGCCGTGTTCGATGGCGTCGTCGAGATCTTGATGCGTGGCCGAGATGACGCGGACATCGACGGGGATCGATTTCGAACCGCCGACGGGGCGAACGACCCGTTCTTGCAGCGAGCGCAGAATCTTCGATTGGGCGGCGAGGGGCATGTCGCCGATTTCGTCGAGAAAGAGGGTGCCGCCGTGCGCGAGTTCGAAGCAACCCTGGCGGACGGCGTCGGCCCCGGTGAACGCCCCTTTGACGTGTCCGAAAAGCTCGCTCTCGACCAACGTCTCGGCGATGGCGGCGGTGTTGACGGCGACGAACGGACCGCGGGCCCGCGGGCTGAGCGCATGAATTTCGCGGGCGATGAGTTCCTTGCCCGTGCCCGTTTCGCCGCGCACGAGCACGTCGATGGGCGTGGCGGCGATGCGTTCGAGCTGGCCGTAAAGTTCCTGCATCGGCCGGCTCACGCCGACGAGGGCTCCGAACGCATGCTTCTGATCGAGGCGCGATTGCAGGCTGCGTACGCGATCGACGAGGGCCAGGCGTTCGGCGCAGCGGCGCGCGATGGCGCGGATCTGCTCCACTTCGAACGGCTTCGTGATGAAATCGCTGGCCCCCAGCCGCATGCACTCGACCGCCGCCTGAACCGAATCTTGAGCGGTGACGACGACGATCTGGCACGGGAGCGGGGCGCAGGACAATTCCTTAAGCAGCGATCGGCCATCGCCGCCGGGCATGTTGAGATCGAGAAAGACGAGATCGGGGGCCGAGGTGCGGATGGTTTCGAGCGCCGCCGCCGCGTTCTCCGCTTGCAAGATGTCGTAC
>JBAXFO010000753.1:0-2938 GCA_037139885.1 Planctomycetota bacterium | reverse complement strand
GTTTTGCGTCACATCTTCGGCGTCGGCTTCTTGCAAGCCCCAGTGCCGGCACCAGCGATAGATAAGCACGCCATAACGCTCGACGAAACGGTCCCAGGCGGACGGATCGCGCGGGTCGTCGCGGAGCTGCCGCAGCAGCGTGGTGCTCGTTTGTGTGTCGCTCTCGTCGAGCATGGCCGGAAAAAATCTCGGATTGTGCCGTTAGGTTTCGGGGGCGCGACCGCAATTGAAGGTAGTTCGCGGCTCACTGCGAGCCTCGTCAAATCCCGCGCAATCACGCACCAGCCGGCCCGACCCCTCAATCGCCGGCGCCGATCTCAGGAGTCATCTTATGGCGTCATTCTCGCTCTTTCGTCGGGCCGCGTCCCATTGGGCCAAAAAACTCGCCACTCCTCGGCCCCGGCTGACGCGGCGGGCGCTGCAATTCGATGCGCTGGAAACCCGGCTCGTCATGTCGACCACGCCCGTCGATGTGAGTTTCGCCGTCAGCAGCACATGGCAAAGCGGCTTCGGCGCCAACGTCGCCGTGCAAAACACCACGGCCGCCCCCATCGCCGGTTGGAAGCTCGAATTCGATTTCGCCGCCTCCATCGACAGCATCTGGAACGCCAAGATCGTCAGCCATACGAACAATCACTATGTCCTCCAGGACATGGGCTACAACGCCAACATCGGCTCCGGAGCCACGGTCTCCTTCGGGTTCAACGGCTCCCCCGGCAACCTCGTCCCCACGCCCACGAACTACGTCTTCAACGGCGCCCCCCTCAATACGATCTCCACCACGCCGCCGACAATCTCGATCAGCGACGCGACCGTCACCCCCGGCACGACGACGACGACCAATTCCGCCACCGGTTTCCTGCACACGCTGGGCAGTCAGATCGTCGACTCCACGGGCCAAAACGTCCGCATCGCCGGCGTCAATTGGTTCGGCTTCGAAACTTCGAACTTCGCCCCGCACGGCCTCTGGACCCGCGGCTACAAGGACATGATGGACCAGATGAAGTCGCTCGGCTTCAACACCATTCGCTTGCCGTATTCGGATCAGCTCTTCGATTCCGGCAGTGTCCCAAACGGCATCGATTTCAGCAAAAACCCCGATCTGCAAGGTTTGAACGGCATCCAGCTCATGGACAAAATCGTCGGCTATGCGGGGCAGATCGGCTTGCGGATCATGCTCGATCATCACCGCTCCGCCGCCGGCAACAGCGCGAATGAAAACGGCCTGTGGTACACCAGCCAATATCCCGAAACGACCTGGATCAACAACTGGACGATGCTCGCCACACGCTACGCCAACAACCCGACCATCATCGGCGCCGACCTGCACAACGAACCCCATGGCCCCGCCACCTGGGGCTCGGGCAATCTCGCGAACGACTGGCGCCTCGCCGCCGAACGAGCCGGCAACGCGATCTTGGCGGTGAATCCCAACTGGCTGATCGTCGTCGAGGGCGTGGAATCGGGCAAATCGGGCAGCACCTGGTGGGGCGGCAATCTTTCGAACGCCGGCGATTTCCCGGTGCGGCTCAACACGCCCGGCCGGCTCGTTTATTCGCCACACGATTATCCCGCGTCGGTCTACGCCCAAACGTGGTTCAGCGATCCGAACTATCCGAACAATCTTCCCGCCGTGTGGGATAAGAACTGGGGCTATCTCTTCCGACAGGGCACGGCTCCCGTCCTCATCGGCGAGTTCGGCAGCAAGCTGCAAACCGCCTCGGATCAAGCCTGGGCGAACTCCTTAATCACGTACATCAACGGCGGCGTCACCGGCGGCTCGCTCCCGTCCGGTTCCCAAGGCGTGAGCTGGACGTACTGGTCGTGGAACCCCAACTCCGGCGACACTGGCGGCATCCTCGCCGACGATTGGCGAACCGTGAACCAGAACAAGATGGACCTCGTGAAGCCCGCTCAATTCGCCCTCGGAGCCCCGAGCAGTTCGGGAACTTCCGCCACCTTCACCGTGACGCTCTCCCAGGCCAGCGCCCAAACCGTCACCGTCAACTTCACCACCGCCGACGGAACCGCCCTCCAAGGACTCGACTACACGACCACCACCGGAACTCTGACTTTCGCCCCCGGCCAAACGCAGAAAACGATCACCGTCGCCATCCTGCCGAACGCCGTGGGCGAACCGACGGAAACGTTCACGGTCGCCCTCAGCAGCCCCTCCAACGGCACGCTCGTGAAGGCGACCGGCGCCGGCACGATCATCGGTTCCACCACGCCACCCCCTCCGCCGCCGACACCGACGATTTCGATCGCCAACGCCCAAGCCACAGAACCCGCCAGCGGTTCGGCCAACGCCACGTTCACCGTGACGCTCTCGGCAGCGAGCGCTTCGCCCGTCACCGTTGCTTACACGACGGCCAATCTCACCGCCATGGCGGGCAGCGATTACACGGCGACAACGGGAACGATCACGTTCGCGCCAGCAGAAACCTCGAAGACGATCAGCGTGGCGGTATTGGCGGATGCGATTCTCGAAGCGAATGAGACGTTTCGTCTCGCGCTCTCGGCGCCGACGAACGCCACCCTCGCCGCGGCTTCGCAAGCGACGGGCACGATCATCGATCGTCCCGTGCCGCCGCCGCTACCGACGATTTCGATCGCCGACGCCCAAGCCACCGAACCCGCCAGCGGTTCGGCCAACGCCACATTCACCGTGACGCTCTCGGCAGCGAGCGCCTCGCCCGTCACCGTTGCTTACACGTCGGCCAATCTCACCGCCACGGCGGGCAGCGATTACACGGCGACCACGGGAACGATCACGTTCGCGCCAGGAGAAACCTCGAAGACGATCAGCGTGGCGGTATTGGCGGATGCGATCGTTGAAGCGAACGAGACTTTCCGCCTCACGCTCTCGGCGCCGACGAACGCCACCCTTGCCGCGGCTTCGCAAGCGACGGGCACGATCCTCGATCGCCCCGTATCG
>JBAXFO010000752.1:0-2941 GCA_037139885.1 Planctomycetota bacterium | reverse complement strand
CGCGATCACCGTTTGTCACGGTCGGTAACCGCCGGCGGCCGCCGTTTGTCGCGGTGTTTGACGGCCGGTGAATGCCGCGGATGCCGCCCAATGAGGGTGTCGAGACCTCGCGATCACCGTTTGTCACGGTCGGTAACCGTCGGCGGCCGCCGTTTGTCGCGGTGATTGACGGCCGGTGGACGAACTGCTGCATGGGCGCGAGTTCGCGTCGCCAATACGTCATTGTCTCATGGCGACACCGGACAACCGAACGCATTTTTGAAAATGAACGGATCATTTTCCGATTGCTCGATCGCAACCGTGCGTCTAAAATCCAAGGATCTTACTCTTCGATCCTTCCTGGAGTTTTGCAACATGTCGTATGGATTTTTATCGCGTCGCGGCTTCTTGACTCGCAGCGCGGCAGGGCTGGCGGCGGCGGGACTGCCGGCCTGGTATGCGCAAGAGTTGATCGGCCATGCTCAGGAGGCGGGCGGGCAGAAGACGCCGGCCGCCAACGATCGAATTGTCATGGGAGCCATTGGCACGGGCACCAATCGCACACGCCGAACCGCCAACCAAGTCCTTCGCGGCGAACGCGGCATCGCCATCATGAATCACGCGATGGCGAATCCCGCCGTCCGCATGGTCGCGGTGGCGGATGTCGATCGGCCCAACGCCGAGTTCGCCGCGGGCCTGGTCAATACGCACAATAACAATCGCGATTGCCAGATCTTCGAAGATTATCGCCGCCTTCTCGAAAATCGCGACATCGACGCCGTCACCATCGGCACGCCCGATCACTGGCATGCGATCATCGCCATCGCCGCCATGCGTGCGGGGAAGCATGTTTATTGCGAAAAGCCGATCACGCTCACCATTGAAGAGGGCAAGGCCGTCGCTCGGGTCGCCCGCGAAACGGGCAAGACCTTCCAAACCGGGAGCCAACAACGCAGCGAGATGAACGGCGTCTTCCGCTTGGCGGCCGAGCTCGTGCGCAACAATCGCATTGGCCGCGTTCACAAGATCACGACCCTGATTGCGGACAATCCCCTAGGCGGCCCGTTCCGCACAGCTCCCGCGCCCGAAGGCCTGAACTGGGATTTCTGGCTCGGTCCGACGCCTGTCGTCGACTATGTTCCCGAACGCTGCTTCTACGATTTCCGCTGGTGGTACGAATACTCCGGCGGCAAGATGACCGACTGGGGCGCTCATCATAACGACATCGCGCAATGGGCTCTCGACATGGACAACAGCGGCCCCATCGCGGTCCGCGCCACCGCCGACGCCCCGCCCCGCGAGCCGAACAGCTACAACTGCCATCGCAACTTCGAAGTGATTTACACCTACGGCAACGGCGCAAACGGCGCCGAAGGAACCCGTCTGTATTGCCGGGCCAACGCGCCGCAGGGCTGGAACATCCGCAACCCGCAAGGCATGCTGCAGCAAAACGGCATCCTGTTCGAAGGCGAAAATTCGCAATGGATCTTCGTGTATCGCGGCGGCATCTTCGCCAGCGATCCCGCCCTCATCTCCGCTCCGCTCCCGCAAACCGCCACGCGTTTGCAGGTCACCGGCAATCACATGAACAACTTCCTCGAGTGCATCCGCACCCGCCAACTGCCGATCGCCAACGCGAATGTGGGCCATCGCTCGTGCAGCGTCTGTCATCTGGGCAACATCGCCATTCGCCTTGGACAACCGCTGCGTTGGAGCCCGCAAGACGAACGCTTCATCGGCGATAATGCCGAAGAAGCGAACCGCCACTTGAGCCGGCCGTATCGCGATCCGTATCGTCTGCCGGCGTAACGGCACGGGACGGCGCTTTCGATCGATCGGCTTTGCCCTGTCGATCGAAAGCCGTCCCTCCCCTGCCCCGGATCTCTTGAGCCGGTCGCGAAAGACTTCATGTCGCAACGCCTCACCTGGTATCGCGCCGACGACGCCCGCTTGCTCGCCCAGTGCGAACTCGACACCTATCGCGCCAGCGGTCCCGGAGGCCAAAAACGCAACAAGACCAGCTCCGCCGTGCGGCTTCGGCACCTTCCCAGCGGGCTGATCGTCATCGCGGAAGAAAGCCGTTCGCAACACGACAACAAGGCCAAGGCGATACGCCGCATGCGTCAGGCGTTCATGCTCAAAATCCGCGAACCGCTCGACGACGCCGCTCGCGCTGAACTCGCCGCCCATCGCGACGCCGACGGCAAACTCCACTTCGGCTCGGCAAAAGATCCCGATTTCTGGCCCGCCGCGGCGCTCTTGCTCGATCAACTCGAGGGGAACGAGGCCAAGGTCTCCGACGCCGCCGCCCTCCTGGGAACGTCCACGGGCAATCTCCTCTCGATTCTCGAAATGAACCCCAAGGTTTGGGAGCAAGCGAATATCATCCGCCGCAAATTTGGCCAAAAGCCTCTAAAGATTTGAATGCGGAACGCAACGTCGGCGGCGCCGATCTTCTGGAAACGGGCGATTCCTATAGAATGCACCGAGCAACCACACGTGCTTTCTTTAGGGCTCTCGTATGATGCCGAGCGGTTTTTCGTGGGTCGACCGGCCGATCCTCGCTGGCATGGCGTTCCCCGACTCGGCGGAAGAATTGGCGTGGCTGAGGTCGCAGGGCATTTCGCTGCTGATCAGCCTCACGGAAGAGACGCCGCGCCGCGAATGGATCAACGACGCCGGTCTCCTCAACATGCATGTCCCCATCCAAGACATGCATCCCCCGACGCCCAAACAAATCGACCTGGTTCTCTCCGCGATCGCCAAGGCGGTCGATCAGAAGTTCGGCGTCGGCGTTCACTGCACGGCCGGGTTGGGACGCACGGGCACCATTCTCGCGTGTTGGTTCGTGCGCCAGGGCCATCCCGCAGACGCCGCGATCGCCAAGATTCGCGATTTGCGGCCCGGATCGGTCGAAACGGAAGAACAAGAAGACGCGATCCACGATTTTGGCCGACGCCAA
>JBAXFO010000751.1:0-2951 GCA_037139885.1 Planctomycetota bacterium | reverse complement strand
GCTCAAGTTCGAGCGGATTGGCCCAGCCAACGTTGAGCACGACATGCTTCTCTTTCTTGCCTCGCGCGATGGCGACGCCGAGATTGGTCGTGCCTCCTTCAAGGTTGCGAGGCATCACGATGTTGCCGAAATCCGGAGCTTCCCAAAGGATCGAGTTGGCCGTGTAAACCTCGAAGTGCTTCTGTGTCATCAGTTCTTGTCCCGCCACGATACCGAACTCGGGCATGGACACGGTCGCATAGAAATTGCCGTTCCCGAAGCGAGGCAAGGCCTGTTCCCAATGGGACACGCTCTGAGCGAGTGCGGGCGGACCGAGTTCGGCGACCAGGAGCGTCATGCTGCTGGGCAAGTCCATCGTGGCGAGAAACACCGGACTCGGAAGTTTCGGATCGCGCGGGCCGTTGAAGGTGGTGTTGAGGTCCATCGTCACACGACGGGGATCGGGCTGCGCGGCAAGCGTTCGAAAGAGATTCGCGATTGCGGGAACGACCTGGGATACAGGATTATCCGGACTGGCATATCCCGCCCCCCGAAGATCGTCGAGTCGGCCGTGGCTCAGCACCATTCGGCTTGACACCAGACTCGCAACGACCGGTTGGTCGGCATCCTTCGGGTCGCCAGGCCTGACCAGTCCCCCACCGCCTCGAATGCGGCGCACAGTCACGTCGAAGGCTCCCGCCTGGCCTCCAAAACTCGAAGCGACGATTCGGTAGATGCCGGTTTCCGTCGGTTCGAACACGATCCGGGCGTTGAGGTTGCCGCCGCCATCGTCGTCCCGGGCGACCTCGCGGCTATCTGCATCTTCCAGACGCAAGAACGAGTCGATCTCCCGACTCGTCATGTCGATTTGATAGGCCTCGCCGCGTACGAAACGAACCGAATAGACCTTGCACGGCAGTTTGCGAACGAGATCGGGGGGCTCGTTCCCGGCAATCGCTCCGGGAATCTGCGTCTCGCCGTTCGTCAGATCGACGAGTTGGTCGCCTCCCGCGACGGGGCCGCTCGATTCTTCGCGAACGGTCAATTCGAACTCGCCGGCCGCATCGGGGCGGAATGCCGTCGCTACGATCTTGAAGACACCGTCGGTCCGCGGCACGAATCGAAGACGCGCGTTAAGATCGCCACCACTGTCGTCGTCGTGGGCGACCTCGCGTCCCTCGTCGTTCTCCAACCGAAGGAACGTGTCGAACTGGGTGCTGACCAAATCGATAACGTAGGACCGCTGCTGCTGGAGCGAAATGGAAAAGATCTTTTGCGGAGTCTTGCGGACCGGGTCGCGCGCATCATCCGGTCCGAGCTTCTCTCGAACTGTCGCACGCCGATCGACCAACCGCAGGATATTGGGGCCGGCGGCGTTCGCGCCCGGCGCCCCCTGGATTCGGTCGATCGCCCGCGCGATTGCCGCACGGATGTCGGGATTGGCATCTTGTGAGGCCTGCTGTAAGGCCGGCAAGGCGGCGTCCGCCGACCGTCCCATCAGGCCCAGCGTCACCACGGCCCGGAGTCGAATCAGTTCATCAGGGCTGTTGAGCTCGGCGATGAGCGCGTCAATGGCTCCTCGGTCTGGCTGAGCCACAGCAGGAGGAGTCGGGTTTTCGATGGGCGGAGCGGCCTCAACGGAGGACACAATCCCCCCGCCGCCACAGATCGCTAGAACTACGACAAATTGAAACAGTAATGTGCGACTCATGACTGCACCTCGGGTAAGAGAACAAGACCGGACCCACTTGATGCCTGCAGTCACAACCCATACTGGCAGGCCGTCAGAAGCGCCGCGGCGGCGCGAAGCGAAGAGTTTCATACCTCATGGCTTCGATCTCCTCTCGTGTTTGCTACCGGATGTCGATCGACATCCAGTATGAATCCGGTGGTTGCGGACGGTTCAGATCGGGATCGGGTTGCCGATGCGGATACGGGATATTATGGATCGTCAATTTGCCTTGACGAGCGCGCCAGACCAAGAACGACGGCCGGTCGCTGCTACAGAGCAGGGCATGGCGAATGCCCGCCATCGTGGTGAATCTCATGCTGTCGATCGCCACGATCAGGTCGCCGCTTTCCAGTTTCAGCTTTGCCGCGGGCATGTCCGCGAAGACTTTGTCGACGCGGAAGACCCGATTCGGCAAATTTTCCGGCCCCGGAATGAAGACTCGCGGCGGCACATCGATCACCTCGCCTTTAACGCCCAGGGGTGGGACAGGTGGATTGCCGTTCGCCGCCGACGCCAGGATCAGAACTGCGGCGACGGCTCCCATCGCAATCAGACAAGCCACCCGCATGCCCGAAATCGTCACAGAACTGTGCGATGGCGGCATCGACAGGACTGCCGCGCGACGTGGCTCAATGGCGAGGCGTTCGGCTTTTCCCCCGAAGAAAGATAACATTTGACACCTCCTTCGAATCCGAAGCGAATTGCTGAGGAACCGACGTGGCATAAGGTTGCAAAGGCCGAGCCATTTCCACTCGAATATTCGATCCACACGGCATCCAAGTTGCTAATTCGATCGGTGTTTCTTTGCACGAGAGTTCGCAGGAGAGAACGAGGTGCCTTATGCGTTCGCACATTCTCGCCGTGGCGGTCGTTTTGGGATGGATCGGCCCTTTATTCGCGCAAGAACCAGCGCCCTCGTGGGTTCGCCCGGGAACCCGACTCACCTATCATGGAATGGGTTCGAACATCGAAACCGAATCGCGGTTGTACGGGCCCGGGGAAATCCTCAATTTCACGCCGACGCCCGAATGGCTGCGCAAGGGCAACAACGCCTGGGAGGGTTTGCAGCAGCTCAACGTCGTCGCCGTCGCGGGCGATCGAGTCGTCCTTTCGGTGCGTCGTTACGTGATGGTTCGCGCGGGCGTTCCCGCCCTCTTCGAAGCCTCCAGCGACATTCAGCCGTTGGGCACCGCTGGCGAGTACTGGCGGCATCCCGACGTCCTGCGCCGTACTCTCATCT
>JBAXFO010000750.1:0-2951 GCA_037139885.1 Planctomycetota bacterium | reverse complement strand
TCATCGCTAACACTCCTGGCGACAGCCTCCTGCAGGTCAACGCCGACGGCTTCGATGCCTTCGTCGCCTGCTTGGGGTCCAGCTACAACGCCGGTTTCGATTTCGACGGCGACGGCCGCATCGCCACGACCGATTCCACGCCTTTTGGTCCGCGCTTCCTGAGCACATGGAGCCTCACCGTCAGCGGTTTCGCGCCGACGATTTAATTCCACGACCTTCGTACGCAATTTATCGTGGCCGGCCGAAAACCTGGGTGTAATACTTCTGCCGGCCCGTCTCGCTCACGCCGATGCCGATCTCGGTGAATTCCTGTTTGAGAATGTTCTTACGGTGTCCTTCCGATTTCATCCAGCCTTCGAAGATGTCTTTCACGGCCACGGGTCCATCGCCGTAGGCCACGTTCTCGCCCATGTTGCGGTATAAGTAGCCGCTCGCCTTGACGCGGTCGACGGGGGTTTTGCCGTCGAGCTCGTGAGCCATCTTTTTCTGTTTGGCCTGATTGTCGCTGTGCAGCCGGGCGCAATTCGTGAGCGTGGCGTTCGCCGTCAGCGGCGGCAGCTTCTGCTCTTTGCGGGCGGCGTTGGTCAATTCCAGGATCAATTTCTCGTCGTCGGTGAGGCGGAACGAACTCGGGGATTGCGAACGCAAGGGGTTCGCCGTCCAAAGCGCCAGGGCGAGGAAGGAAAAGTACAACAGACGCATGATCGCTTCTCCAGAAGGGTGCGGAGCGTTGAGAATAGCAGAATTTCGCTCGCCCAGGGAAGGGGCGCCGACTGTGGGCGGAATGAGGACCGGTCGGGTCGTAACGAATGCAACGCGCCGAGGAAAGAGTTTCATGGGTTCGCATGCCGATTGCGTCGATCACGCGGGCCGTTGCGTCGATACTAAACGCGGCCGCTTGTCGCGCTGCGCTCATCGAAAACACCCAGGAAGGGACCATGACGATGAAACGACTTTTGGTTTGGCTGGCGTTCGCATCTTGTGGGGGGCCAGCGGTCGCCCAGGAATCGGAGCCGTTGGTGTCGTTCGCGGAATCGACCGTCGCCGATCCGCTCGCGGGCAATCATCGCTTCGATCGCTTCATCGGTTTCATGAGCAATCCGGTGCAGAACATCGATCCGCGCGCGATGACCGCCATCTGGCCGATCTACGGTTACAGTTCCGTGTCCACGACGCCGGCCCTGCCCAGCGCCGACATCCAGGTCTACGGGGCCGGGCTCACAGTCGCCCTGTCCGACAAATTCGCCTTCGGCTTCAACCAAGGCGGCTACGGGGTCATGAATATTGAACGCGGCTCCGGCCCCTTTCGCGACCGCTTCGGCAGGCTGCGCGATCGTCGCGAGTTCAATGGCGATCGCGAAGGTTGGCTGAACCTCGGCGGCTTCTTCCAGTACACCGTGGTCGAGAATTGCGACGATCAGTTCTTGTTGACCACAGGTTTGCGCTGGGCCGCTCCGAGCGGTTCGAACGCTGTCTTCCAGGGCAACGGCCCCACGATGCTCGCCCCGTACGCCACGCTCGGCAAAGCCTGGGACAACGTGCATTTGCTCGCCACCGCCGGCTACAGCTTTCCGGTTGGTTCCGGCGGTTCGACCACGAATCTGTTTTACGCGAACTTCCACCTCGACCGCCAGTTCGGCTGGTTCTATCCGCTCGTCGAAGTGAACTGCTCTTATCATCAAAACACCGCCGACATCGATCTGCCGACCCGCTTCGGCTTCCTCGATTTCGGCAGCTTCACGTCCAGCGGCAACCTCGTGACGCTCGCCGTCGGCGCCAATGCGGTGCTCATCCCCAACAAACTGGAGCTCGGCGCCGTCTACTCGTGTCCCCTCGCCACCCAGCGAAATATCGATTTCGACGGCCTGCTGGTGAAAATGGTTTATCGCTATTGAACGCCAAGGCCCGGGGCGACGACTCTCCCTGGGCCTTGAAGCGGCCGCCCCATCACTCCGGCAGCGGCCGCCCCTTGGTCTCGGGAACGAGCCAGATCAGCGCCATGCCGACGAGATAGATGCCGCTCAGCGACGCACACGCAACGGGGAGCCCGCCCGCGAACAGCGCCGTCAAGTTGCCGAGTTGGAGCACGCCGATCGCCGCGAGGATACGGCCGAAGTTAAAGCTGAAGCCCTGGCCGGTGGCGCGGACAGCCGTACGGAAAATCTCGGGCAGATAGAGCGGCAGCCACCCGTAGAACGACGCCGTGACCGCCCCCATCACGAAGTTCATAAAGAAGAACATCGGATCGACGGATTTCTGCGTCAGGTAAAACGTCGGGATCACCACGAGCGAACCGGCGCAGAGGAAGAAGTACGTCACCCGACGGCCGAAGCGATTGGCGATCAAGGCGGCGAGGATTGTGCCGAGGATCGCCCCGGCCGCCGCCCACGCCTGGGCGAAGGACGCTCCGCGTTGCGCGCTCTGACGGATATAAAGTTCGACCTCCGCCGGCAGCGGTTGCTCGGCGGCGAACTCGGCGTTCGCTTCACGAAACGCCTTCCGCTCGCTCTCCTGGATCAATCCGTTCGTATAGGGAGGAGCCTGCTGCACCGATCCCCATGTCCCTAATAAGGCCACGCCGCTCAGGCTCGCCCCCATCAGCATGCGGCGAAACGTCGGCCGAGCGCGGTGCAATTCGGGGATGTCGTTCGAATCGCTTCGTCCCAGGAATTTCTTCACCGGATACGTATAGCCTTTGAGAGCGATCGCGAAACCCGCCGCCGAGATGCCGATCCGCACCGCGAGGGTGATGCGCTCGAGATTGTCGGTGACGCCCATTTCTCCCAAGCGGCGAACGACCAGTTCCGGAAACCCCGGCGCCCACACGCCGATGATCGCCACCGCTCCCAGGCCGCCGATGAGAACGCCGAACAGATCGGCCGACGCCCAGTGGCTGGTCGCCCCTTTATCGCGTTCGTGTTCCCAGCGTTCCGATTCGGGCACGAAGATGC
>JBAXFO010000749.1:0-2955 GCA_037139885.1 Planctomycetota bacterium | reverse complement strand
CCCCAGGGGAGAAGCGGATCGAAGACGGACTGTTCGATGCTCGGGACGAGAACGAAGGCGAATGGAACGATCATGATCAGAGGCAAGTAGAGAACGACGAGCCAGGGATTCGAGCGTGGACGGAGATCGAATGCGGATTGGGCGAAGCGAATGGCCCCGTGCAGGATGGCGCTGGGTTGCAGGAGGATGCCGGCGGCGACCGCGAGGAGCAGCAGTTTCTGCACGGCCGCGGCCCAGAAGCCGGGCAGGGGGCCGAGGATCAGGAGCAAAAACGTGCCGACATGGACAAGCCAGGCGCCCATGAGCAAGGCGACGATGGGGACGCGGGCGAAGGGACGGTTGCGGCGTTCGAGGAGGACGACGAGCAAGGCCGTGTCGAGCACCGCGGCAAGACCGAGAGCCCAGGTCTGGAGGATGTCAAACATGAGCGGTGAATCATCCTCGAGCGGGGAAGAGTTCGAGATCGTCGACGATGAGAGACGTCACGCCGTTGGCGTCGATCAACGTGATCTTTGTCGGCGACGCGCAATCGATGCGGAGCTGGCACGTGGGGCCGATGGAAACGCAATCATACACGATCGCCGGTTGCGGGGCCAACGAATCGACGCGGCGGGCGACGATCTCGTAAGCGATATTCTGAATTCGGATGATCGACGCGAGCGGCAGGCGAAGGATGGCGCCGTCGGATGGGGACGTGCGGATCCGATCGTGTTTCCACCAGCGTTGAATGAATTGGAGAAGGGGTGAGAGGTGCATGTTGTTTCGGGTGCGGGGTTGGGAGCAGGCGGATCGATTCCCATTGAGTGTGGGCCGGGTTGCGTCGGCGTTCGGTTCTCAAATGCAAATTTGAACCACAGAGACACCGAGAGCACAGAGAGGCGCGGACTGCCGACAAGGTCTCGATCAGCAAATCGTGAAGGAAAACGGCGATTGTCTCGGGAAGCTCTCTGTGCTCTCGGTGTCTCTGTGGTTCAAATTGCATTTGAGACTTGGGCAAGGCAGCGACTCGACGATTGACTTACGCCGGTTCGTCGAGCCGGCGTTTCAGTTCGTCGAACTCTTTCTGAAGGCGTTCCTGGCGGTCTTTCGCTTCGAAAGCTTGTTCGAGATCCTGGACTTCGGCGGGGCGGTCGTCGAGACGATCGAGGGCTTCTTCCATGGCTTCGGCACGCTCGACGCGTTGTTCGAGGCGTTGGAACTGAGCCATGGCCGAGGCGGATTCCGTGCGTTTGAGAACGGAGTTGACGGTGCGGGCCGAGTCCGCGCGGGTCATGCGGGCGGTGAGCAGCGAACGGCGATGTCGTGCCTGGCGGATCTTGTGTTCCAGGTCGCGCAGGGCGCGGTGCAACTTAAGCGTTTCGGTCATGTGTTTGGCGTATTCCGTCTCAAGCATCTTCAGGCGGTCGTCCGCGAGCGTTTTTTGTTCGAGGGCCTGGCGTGCTTGCGGTTCGTCGTTGCGTTTGAGGGCTTTCTCGGCGCGCTCCTTCCAGAGACGCGATTCGTCGCGGGCTTTCTCGACCTGTTTGCCCAGTTGGATCTCGTCGGCCATGACGCCGGCGACCGAGGAGCGGACGCGTTCGAGTTCTTCCTCCATGTCGATGATGAGCTGATTGAGGACGCGTTCGGGATTCTCGAAACGCTCGGCCAGGGCGGTCGCGTTGGAACGGATGATGAGCGAAAACGTTTGATGCCAGTTCATGAGAAACTCCTTAATCATTCCCAGGTTTTCAAGGTTGAGGCCACAAGATGCATGCGTGAGATCAGTTCTTCGCGGTGCTTTTCGCAGTAGGCGCCCAGGGCGATGATGCCGCCGCCCAGAAGCAAGCCCGCGATCCAGAGGATGTTGGCGTCGTACATGCTGGTGCGGACCAGCATGGCGGTCAGGTCGGCGGCGAGGAAGGCGGTGCCGGTGTAGAGCAGAGCTCGCACACGCAGGCCGATCGCCAGCAAAGCCACCGCGACCGAGGCGATCATCAAAGTGATGAGATGGATCCAACTTCCGCCGACGATCGAATAAGTCGGCGACACGAGGATGACGAGCGCTCCGGCATAGCGCAGAGGATTGTGGAACGACTCGGGGATTTCCCGTTTAAGAAGTTCCACCAGAGCCAGGGCGGAGATGCCGATGGGGATCATGAAGAACTGCGGATCGGTAAGCGTCAGTTCGCGAGCCAGGAAGGCGATGGCGATATTGAGGATGATGGCCGCGAGGACGTGAAGCGATTTGCGTCCCGTTTCCAGCCCTCGCCAAAAGTAGAATGCGGCCGCGAGCAACAAGGCGAGGCTGTTCGCCCCCATCCAGACGACCTGGCTATTCGTCAAGTGCCGAACGATGCCGAGAGCGACGGCGGCCATGGGCATCGTGAGCGAGGTCCAATGGAGCGGCCGATCGAGCACAGCGAGCGAGGGACTTCGCAGAACGAGAATTCGCACAGCGCTGAGCGCGACGCCGAGGCCAAGGAGGATGAACATGCCGAAACCGCGATGGAGCGTCAACACGCCCACAGCGATGAAGTAGAGCGCTCCGGCGCCCAGAATCGCCTCCGCCGTCCAGACGCGGGTTTCGCTGTTCATGCCGCACGCTTCGAGAAGTTCGGACGCCGCGAGCAGCAGGAAGGCGCCGCCAGCGAGGAGAATGTCGAAGGGCGTTAAGACGAGACCGATGGAGCAGGCAAGTTCGCCAACGCATATTGCTCGCAGGATCCACAGGAAATTGGCGGCCGCCGCCTGAGCGATCGGCGTTCCGGTCACCGGAAGGAACTGCCAGGCGACGAGGCTGGCGGCGGCGGCGCAGGCGAAGGGCAACGCAAACAGCGTCGCGTGGCGGCTGAGGATGCTCACGTCGGATCCCGGGCAAATCCAAGTCGCGATGAGGCAGAAGACTTGTACGTTCAGCAAGATGGCCAGCGGCAGCCGATCCACGTTCCAATGTTCGCGGCGTCTCATGGCGATCAA
>JBAXFO010000748.1:0-2958 GCA_037139885.1 Planctomycetota bacterium | reverse complement strand
AGCACCTCGCCTCGATGGCAGTAGCCGACGAAAACGTCATCGTTGAAATAGATCGCACGCGGCGTGCGCGGCCCAATGCGGCTAAGCTGCAAGCTCGTTTTTGAAAAGACGAGCGTCTGCGACGAAGTCGAAATCTTCAATGCCTTGAGAAGAGCCGGCAGGTAACCGAACTTCTCGTCGTGTTCGAGAGAGATGTCTCCCGAACGAAGATTTTCCTGGAGGCGAGCGATTGAGTTTTCGTCTTTCGT
Organism: Planctomycetota bacterium; assembly: GCA_037139885.1. Classification (GTDB taxonomy): domain Bacteria; phylum Planctomycetota; class Planctomycetia; order Gemmatales; family Gemmataceae; genus JAIEPT01. The sequence continues at coordinate 2,710 of JBAXFO010000748.1, read as the reverse complement.
TTTCGCATACGAAATGGGCTCGTCGTTGATGTTGCCGGCCCAAGCCTGCGAACATTGCGAGAGCATCAGGATCCACGGCAACGCTGCGACGAAGTCGCCGCCGAGGACGCGAAAATAGCGAGTCATCTTGAAGCTCCCTGGCGCGACGGCATTATGGCTTGCCGTTAAGTGAGTAAATCAGAACCTTTCGCTCATTATCATCGGCAGCCGCGAGAAGGCGTCCGTCGGGCGAGATGGAGATCGAAGTAATCCAGAAACCGCGATCCACGAATTTGCCGAGGTCGCGGACGAGTTTGCCCTCTTCGAGTTGCCAGATCTTCACGAGTTGATCGCGCCCCGCGGAGAAGATGTGCTTGCCGTCGGGATGGAAGGCAATGGCATTCGCGCCGCGGGTATGGGTAGGAGTGAGTTCGCGAATCTTTTTGCCGGTGGTTGGGTCATGCAGCGTGACTTTGCCGGTGGGGCCTTCCAGTTCGAGATTGCCTCGACACATGGCAAGCCATTTGCCATCGGGCGAATAAGCGACGGCTGTCATGCCCCCCGTGATTTCCTTGGTCAGATCGACTTTTATTTTTCCGGTGTCGATGTCCCAGAGATGAAAGCTGGGCTCGACCGCGAGTTTGTTTCGGCCGGGGACGTGTTGCGACACGGCCAAGGTCTTGCCATCGGGCGAAATCGCCAGGCTGCGCACCCAATCTTTGCACTTCCAACGGTTCAGTTCTTTGCCGGCCGGAAGGTCCCAGATGATGATGACGCCTTGATCGTCGCCGGAAGCAAGTCGCTTGCCATCGGGCGACTGAGCCAGCGCCTGGATCCATTCCTTGTGGCCGGCGAGTTCCTTGATCGGCTTCTGGACGACGACTTTCACTTCATACGGCGGCGGTGCATCGGGAAGCTTGGCCACTTTCTCAACGACGCCCTTCAACGGGACGCCATCGTTGAGCACGACCTTGCCCGGTTCGCCAGCGTCGCCGAGCGCATCCCAGTATTTCACGGTCCGATCGTTGCTCGCGGAGATGAGGGTCTTGCCGTCCGGCGTGACCAGGAGGCGATTGATTTCGCCGGTATGACCGACCAGTCGCCGCACTGGGTCGAGTTTGTCGCCGCCCTTGGCCGGGAGATCATAGATCAGAATGTCGCCGTGCTTATTTCCCGCGGCAACCTTGTCGTTGCCGATGAACGCGACGGCGGAAATCACGTTGCTGTTCCATGGCAGAGTGTGGATGACTTTCGCGTCCGCAAACGGCGCGGGCTGCGCGGTAGCGAAGGAAACGCCCAGAATGCAACAAGCGATCAGTGAAAGTGAATAACGTAGCATGGTGGTTTCTATGGATCCTATTTTGGGACTTCGATCTGGTAAATATCAAACTTCCCTTGACGTTCTCCCACAAAGTAAAGGCGCTTCCCATCGGAAGACCAACAAGGGAAATCGTCGCGCTCGGGATGATTAGTTACGCGGCGAACGTTGGTTCCGTCGGCGTTCATGACGTAAATTTCGTAGTTCCCATCGCGGTTGCTGGTAAAGGCGATTTGCCCGCCGTCCGGAGAGAATCGCGCATTGACATCGAGACCCGGCGACTTCGTAAGCCGCGTTTCGCCGGCGCCGTCCGCATTCATCACGTAAATTTCATAGTCGCCGTCGCGGCGGGAGCTGAAGACGATGCGCTTGCCGTCGGGCGAAAGGTTGGGAAATTCATCGCCTTCAGCGCCAAGTTCTCGGTCTTTGGCATCGTCCTTCCACAAATCGCGAACCACCATCTTTCCGCCGAACTTCACGTAAACGACGCGATCTCCCTTGGGCGAGAGCGTTGCCCGATGGCCGAACCAATCGCCGTTGTGGCCGCTCGGCTTTAACGTCGTCGTTTTGTTGTTGGTTAAATCCGCTACCACGATATTCGAGGTAATATTGAGAAACGATCCATAGGCGTATACTTTCCCGTCTCCCGAAACGGCGAACTCGCGCTCGGCTTCCCCGCCTTTGTGGAGCATTTCCACCTTGCGATCGTCGAGGTTCATGCGCATGAGGCGGAGGCGCCCTTCGAACGGGCTCTTGGTTGGCGTCGATTGACTAAACACGAGTTCGTTCTTGCCGGGCCAGCAAACGAGATCCCGTCGGAAGTAGCCGTCATTCGTGAGCTGAACCGGTTCCGCAGCGCCGGCGACGTGGGCCAACAATGCTGACAAAAGGACGATTCCAGGGACGCGTGGCCTAAAGCAAGTCATGGACGACCTCCGCGCCTGGCAAGACGTTCATTTCCGCTCGGCCTTGGGTATCGAGGCCGACCAGTTCGGCGATCGTGGCGCCGACGGAACTGGCCCTGACAAACCCGTTCGTGGGTCCCCCGCCTCGATTCGTTGGTGCAACGATTCGCCCCGGCTGCACTCCACCTCCGGCCCAGAACGAGAAAGCGTGAGCATTGTGGTCCCGGCCGCCCATCGAATTGATATTGCCAGTCCGGCCCATCTCCCCCATGGCGACGACCAGGGTGCTTTCGAGAAGCCCCCGATCCTGCAAATCGTCGAGCAGCGCGGACAAACAGCGATCGAACTGAGGACACTGATACGACATCATTGAGTCGAAATGGTGGTAGTGGTTGTCCCACCCCATGCTGCTTCCTTCCTCCAATCCGTCGGCATTGTTGCACCAATTGACCTGCACGTACGGCACCCCCGCTTCAATCAGACGGCGCCCCAGCAAAAGGCTTTGGCC
>JBAXFO010000747.1:0-2962 GCA_037139885.1 Planctomycetota bacterium | reverse complement strand
ATACAACGCACTGCCCTGCAACACCGGCCTCTGGCGGCTGGATCGCACGCAATCTCCAGCGGAGGTGAAGCAGATCATCCACTCGCCGTCGGGTTCCTTCACGCCGTTCGTGGACAGCACGGGGCGGGTGATGTTTGTGCAATGGGATCACCTTTCACGCGATGTCTTCGCCAGCTACGACCGCGAGGTCATCGGCACGGCACCGCAGAGTTTCAATGGACATGGCACCTTCGACAGCGAGACCGGCAGCAGCTTTACTCTCGGGACGGCAGGCACCATCGCGACGTCAAATTATACGACTTTCAACTTTTTTCCCGAGCCACGAAACTTCGACGTTCCGGCACTGACCGCGCTGGGGACTTTTGTGCAGGGCGGTAATACTGTGCCCATTTTCAACGGCATCGCGATCAACCATTTTTTCCCGTGGGAATGTCGCGAAGACGGTTCGTCGCACGAGACGGATCGGCACGTCGGGCGGCACGAACTCGGCGGCACTTCGCCGCTGCGCCCGAGCTACAAGGACGACGACAATCTTGTGAATGCGAGCTTCAGCCACCCGACGGCAGTGAACTTTTTTCACCTCGCCGAATCGCCGACGAGCCCCGGCACTTTCTACGCGATCAATTCCGGCGAATCCGGCACGCATACGTCGGGGCCAATTGTCAGCTACGTCAGCACCGCCGCGCTAAATCCCGATAACATGGCGCCGACTTACATCACGCCCGCGCTCCCAAACAGCGCGCAGCCGTGGACCACGCAGGACGTTTATCGCAACCCCGTGCCGCTCGCCAACGGGAGCCTGCTCGCCGCCCATTCCACGATGACGCAAAACGACACGAACATCGGCACCGCCGCTGCGCCGCTCTCGCGATTTGCGTTCCGCCTAAGGTCGCTCATTTCGAATGGGACGAATATGATCCCGGATTCCTCCATCACTTTCACCACGCCGCAAAACGTGACGAACATCCAGTATTACGCCTACGGCTCGCTTGTGACCTACACGGGCGCGCCGCTTTGGGAATTGGATCCTGTCGAAGTCGTCGTCCGCAATAAGCCCGCGCAACTTAACAGCACTATCGCCGCACCCGAGCAGGCGGTGTTTGATGCGGTAGGTGTCCACGCGCCTACGTATCAAGCCTATCTCCGCGCCAATAATCTCGCTCTCGTCGCAGGGCGCGACGTCACCCGACGCGACGCAGCCGATAAACAGCAGCCCTACAACCTCAAGGTCGCGTGGTCCAACCACCAGACGCTCGGTGCGGTAATCCCAAGCGTGACGCAAAAAATTTACGACGTCGGCTGGATGCAAATTTTTCAAGCCGACGCCATCCGCGCCTACACCCACAACGGGCAGAATCCGAGCGCGCTGCCCGCGCCGGGACGGCGTCTCATGCCCACACCACTTCACGGACAGGCTATCACCGAAATGCCCGTAACACCGGGCGCACCCGCCGGTGCCGTGAAAATCGCCGACGACGGTTCATGGGCCGCCGTCCTTCCGGCAGGCCGCGCGCTCACGTGGCACATGCTCGACGGAGCCGGCACCAAGAGCCAGGTGAAGGAGCGAGTAGAAGTCACTTTCGCCCCCGGCGAAGTGCGAAGCTGCGCCGTCTGCCACGGCGTGAATACTCACGATCAAGCGGGCAACCTCGGCGTGCCGTCCAGCCAACCGCAAGCCTTGAGCCCGCTGCTGCAGTTCTGGAAAACCAATCATCCTCCCGGTGCGATGCAGCACGCCGCACCTACAACGTCTGTTATAAAAAATGCCCTGACCGCGAAGGTCAGCGTCACACGCACAGGCGGCAGCACGGGGCCGGTCAGCGTGAATTATTCTACAGCCAACGGCACCGCGCTCGCTGGCACCGACTACATGACAGTGACTGGCACACTGAACTGGGCGGACGGCGACACAACAGCGCAAGACATCTCCATTCCAATCCTCAACAACCCCACGATCGCCGCCAGCAAAACACTGAGCGTCACACTTTCAAATCCGCTCTACGGATCGCTGGGCGCGACTACTGTAAACACGGTGACGCTCGCCGAGACGCCATTGAATGCGTGGCGCTACACAAATTTCGGAGCGAATGCCAACACGCCCGGCATAGGTTTGCCGACCGACGATCCCGATTGGGACGGGCAGGACAACCAGAGCGAATTTCTCGCGGGCACCGTGCCCACCAACGCGCAGAGCGTCTTCTCATTGAAGGCGAGCCTCATTGGCGGACAGATTCACGTCACCTTCACCGCGCAACCGAACGTCAGCTACACCGTCCAATACAAAGACACGCTCACTGATCCAACTTGGCAGAAACTCAGCGACGTGCCCGCCACGGCAAACTCGCAGGCGATAGACATCGTGGACGCCGTCGCGCCGTCGCAGCGCTTCTACCGCGCAGTCACACCACAAGTGCCTTAACGCCACAAGTGCGTGCTCCTGCGGAAAAGCGGGGAAGAGATTTGCATTTGACGGTGCGCGGGTGGCCCGCCAACTTCCGCGCCCTTTGAATATGCGCCATACATTGTCGGTTTTAGTCGAAAACAAATTCGGTGTGCTCACACGCATCGCCGGAATGTTCAGCGGTCGTGGTTTCAACATTGATTCGCTCAATGTCGGGCCAACGCTCGATCCCGCAACATCACGCATGACCATCGTGGTGCGTGGCGACGACCGCGTGCTGGAGCAGGTCTCCAAGCTGCTGGCGAAGCTGATTGATGTGATTCACGTGCAGGATTTCCGCGATGGCGAATATGTGGACCGCGAGCTGGTGCTGATGCGCGTGAATATCAGCGGCGAGACGCGCGCCGAGATCATGCAAATCTGCGACATTTTCCGCGCGAAGATCGTGGACGTGCAGGCGAAGAATTTTGCCATCGAGGTGACGGGCAACGAGAGCAAGATCACGAAGTTCATCGCACTCATGGAGCCTTTCGGCATCGCCGCGCTGACACGCACCGGCAA
>JBAXFO010000746.1:0-2962 GCA_037139885.1 Planctomycetota bacterium | reverse complement strand
CGTCGGCCGCGACCAGAACGGCTTCGTCCGCGACGCCCAGGCGACCTTCGCGGCCACCTTCGGCCCGCTGCCTCCGGGCTATCGCGTCAACTGGATCGGCATGTTCGACAATCTCGAGCACGCGATTCGCCATTTCGAGATTGTGCTGCCCATCACGGTGATTTTGCTCATGGGCATGTTGCTGATCACGTTCCGCTCGGTGAAAGCGGCTCTGCTGTTATTATTGTCGCTGCCGTTCGCTCTTATTGGCGGCGTGGTGGCGCTGCGGTTTCGCGGCATGAACGTCAACGTGTCGACGTGCGTCGGTTTCGCGGCTCTGTTTGGCGTGTCGATCATGAACGGCGTGCTGATGGTCCGCTCGATCACCGCCCATCGCCAGGCCGGCATGGAGCGTCGGCCCGCGATTTTGCAAGGAGCCCTCGACTGCTTGCGGCCCATTCTCTTGGCGTCGCTCGTGGCCATCTTGGGCCTGCTGCCGGCGTCGCTGGCGACGGGCCTGGGTTCCGATGTGCAGCGGCCCCTGGCGACCGTCATCGTCTGGGGATTATTAAGTTCGACGATATTGACGCTGTTCGTTGTCCCTGTTTTTTACGACCTGTTCAACCCAGGCGTGCCGGCGTCGGACGAGATGCCTCGCGAAGCGTTGGTGAGTTAAAAGGGGGCAAGGGCGCGGCATGGCGTCCGCTTGACCGACTCGACAACGCCCCATGAACGTTCTCACGCGTTCCTCCGTATTCCTTCAAGCGGGTAAAAATCCCCCGCCTCTTGCTTCGCCCCCTGGTTTCGGTACAACGAGAAAATTCGATACCCCTCGCTCGCTTCCACGACATGATGCCCGGCGGCGGCGTATTTGGTTTTCGGCAAAAGACTCTGGAGAATTTCTCATGAACATGTGGCGCTGGTTGGGTTCGCTCGTGATGATGGCAGGTTTGTTCGCTCTCGCCGCGAATCTGCCGGTGCAAGCCCAGGACAAGGACAAAGACAAGGAAAAGGACAAGGACGGCGAAGTCTGGGTTTGGAAGGCCTTCTCCAAGAAGGACAACAAGTTCTACCAGACCCTCACCACCGAAACCGAACAGAAGATGAAGGTGATGGGCCAGGAGGTCAAGCAGGAACAGAAGCAGACCTTCTTCATCGAATGGACCGCCCAGGAGCCCAAGGGGGACGATTGGAACGTCACGCAGAAGATCATCGGCGTGAAAATGAACATCAACATCGGCGGCAACACGATCTCCTACGATTCGACCGACCCGAACTCGGCCGCCAACCCCATGACCGATTTCTTCAAGGCCCTGACGCAAGCCGAACTCAAGCTCACCATCAACAGCAAAACGATGGAAGTGACCAAGATCGAAGGCGCGGAAGGCCTCATCGAAAAGCTCGGCGGCACGAACGCTCAGCTCCAGCCGCTCCTCAAGAGCATCCTCAGCGACGCCGCCCTCAAGCAGATGGCTGAGCCGACCTGGGGCGCCTTCCCGACCAAGGCCGTCAAGAAGGGCAGCACCTGGAACAAGAACTTCAACCTCGACCTCGGCGGCATCGGCCAGTACGACACCAAGTACACGTACACCGTCGAAGGCGACGACAAGACGCAGGGCAAGGTCAAGGTCGAAGCCAAGCTCGAATACAAGGCCCCGACCGACAAGAAGGGCCTCCCCTTCACCATCAAGTCGGCCAACCTGAGCAGCACCGATGGCGTCGGCGCCGCGACCTTCGACAAGGAAAAGGGCCGCATTGAATCGTCCACGATGAAGATGAAGCTGGCCGGCAAGCTCGACATCGACATCGCCGGCACCACGACCGAAGTTCAGCTCGACCAGACGCAGAACTCGACCGTGACGACCTCGGACACCAATCCGATCCCGTCGACCAAGAAGTAAACGTCGATCGCGACAAACAACAAAAGGCCGCAGCTGAAAAGCTCGCGGCCTTTTCGCATTTTGGCCGCGTATAATGAAAGCGGTTCGCCCTCGTCTTTCACGAGAGCCGTCATGAAAGGTCCCAGCGGAAAAAGTCGATATCGAGTCGAGCGTTGCTGGAAATGTCCACGTTGCGGCAAGCAGCGCTTCAGTCCGGGCGACGTCGTCGTGATGCCTTGCCCCACGTGTTCGGCAGGCGGCGAATTGGCCACCGTGTGGATGACGCTCGTGGAGCCGCGGCGATTGCGCAACCCGTTTCCGTTTGGATCGAGCTATGCCGAGGGATGATGGCTTTCCCGATTACAGTTATGTGCCAGGCCTGTGGCCTCATCCCCATTCCCATCCCCAGGGGCACCGTTTCGGCCCGCCCTTTCCCGCCAGCCAAATCCATGACCTCGGCGCCGATTCCACGTTTCGGCTTGGGGTGGCGCTTTTCGACTCGGGCTATTATTGGGAAGCCCACGAAGCCTGGGAACATCTCTGGCACGCCGCCGGCCGCAAGGGGCCGGACGCCGATTTTCTCAAAGCTCTCATTCAATTGGCGGTCGTCGGCGTGAAGGTGCGTGAAGGACGCCTGGATGGGGCCTGTAGCCATGCTCGCCGTGCTCAGGAGCTTCTGGCGGCTCTCGATGCGGCGACTATGGCAGGAATCGACGTGCAACGCCTGGCACGGCGAGCCGGGGACATCGCGGATCATCCTCCGGCGACGCCCGAGGAACCGCGGCAGCCGGTTGAGATCGTTTTTCCGTGGCGGTTGGGGTAGCGGGAAACGGGCGAAACGTCTTACAAGACGGGTCTGCCGTTCCGCGACCACCGCGCACGAAAAAGCCTCCACCTGTGCCGTTTCGGGCGCTTTTGAGAACCCGCAGTAAATCGGGGGTGCCTTACGCCCGGTTTTTGGATCCCACAACGGAGGTGGGCTTGCAAGCTCCAGACGAAAATAAAATCGGCTCCCAGCGGGTACTTTCATCGGTTCAGCAAAAGGACCGCCCGGTGACGTACACTGCAGAGGCTACCCCATCATAGGCAGATGACCGCAGGAA
>JBAXFO010000745.1:0-2967 GCA_037139885.1 Planctomycetota bacterium | reverse complement strand
ATCGCCTCAAGACCCTGATCGAGACATTTGTTTATTCCGACCTCATGCAGAAACGCTAAACGAAAGGACCATTTCATGAACATCATCCACAACACGGCAAAAGTCAGTCGTCGGCATCTACTCAAAGGAGCCGGGGTGGCGATGGCGCTGCCGCTGCTCGATTGCATGGTTCCGGCCCGAGGAGCAAGCGAGGATGCCGTGCGGCCACGTCGCAGCGTCTTCATCAGCTTGCCCGATGGCGTCCACGTTCGCGCCTGGCAGATCGCCGACGCCGGACCGAACTACCGTCTTTCGCGGTCACTTGCCCCGCTGGAAAAACACCGCACGCGAATCACCCCAATCAGCGGCCTGCATCATACCGATGGCGGTCATGCCCCGCATGCGTTCCTCACCGGCGGGCGAACCGGGCGGCGCCACGGCATCTCCATCGACCAAGTGATGGTTCAAGCGATCGACGGGCAGACCCGCTTTCCATCCCTGGAAATCGGCGGCGATGCCCATTCCTATAATTCCGACGGCATCCAGCTCCCCACCGAAAGGAGCCCGGGGCCGATTTTCGAACGGCTCTTTACCGAGCCGGCAGGGGGAACTGCCCGACAACGCCGCAATCTCGAGCGCCGTGGCAGTGTGCTCGACGCGGTACTGGACGACGCTCGTTCGTTCGGCTCTCAACTCGGTCAGCAGGATCGCGGCCGTTTGGAGGATTACTTAAATTCCGTCCGGGAGGTTGAGATACGTGTCGTGCGAGCCAACCGCTGGCTCGACAGGCCACGCCCTCAAGTTACGCCCGAACAGGCAACTCGCCTCAACCGAAGTCCCTCAGCGGCAGGTGGTCTCGGCGAGTATATGCGTTTGATGTACGACATCATCGTTCTGGCATTCCAAACCGATGTCACGCGCGTTGTGTCGTTCAGCACCGGCCAAGAAAACTCGGGATCGTTCTCCCCTGAAATTGGCATTACCACAGGGCGCCATAGCTTATCGCACAAGCAAAACGAGGAACTCGTTCGCAGCGACATCTACAACGTCGAACTGTTCAGCGGCTTCCTCGATCGACTCGTCGAAGTTCGCGACGCTGGCGGACCGCTGATCGACACGACCATGGCGCTCTTCGGCAGCCACATGTCGAACGGTAGTTCACACGTCTCGGCCAATCTCCCCTTCGTCCTCGCGGGCGGCACGGCTCTCGGCCTGCGCCACGGCAGCCATATCGACTTCAATGCCGTCGGAAATCCCCAATTCACGTACGAACTCGACAATGAGCGATCCCAACGTCTGGGAACCATCTGTCGCGTTCCCGTAAATCGGCGGGCCCCGCACAGCAACCTCCTGCTCGCAATGGCCCAGAAGATGGGAGTGCGGATCGACCGCTTCAACAACAGCACGGGAACAATCGCCGACGTCGTGCGATGAGATCGATTGGAATTTCAGCCCGATCCGAAATGGAAAGACTGGAAAGCTGCGATCTGAAAAGCCCGGCCCACTTGGAACCAGGTTTTTCCGCGAATCGAGGAAATTTCTACGCGGGAATTGGCTCGGATCGGCTAAGAGATTATTTGGCGAACTGCATGGCTGGAGAGGCGGGCGCACGGTTCGCCGAAAACGAGGTAAGGTCATGTCCTGCAATTATTTACGACTCTTGCCGAAATTGATCGTGGCGCTTGCGCTGGCTGCATGCTGCTCCCGCGCGGGCGTTGCCCAAGAGCCCTTGTCCGAGGCTCTGAGCGCGAAAGGGAAAGAGGCGATCGACTCCCAGCGCCTCCGCACGTTCCTCGATACCCATTGCGTTCGCTGCCACAATGCAACGACGAAGAAGGGGAAGTTCGAATTGCACGACTTGAAAACGGACATCGCTGGCAACAACGCCCGCTACGCCGCGATTCTGGAACGGTTGCGCGCTGGAGACATGCCGCCGGAAAAGGAGCCGCAACCGGACCTCGACACGCTGAAGAAAATGATTGACGTGATCCAGGCGGGGCTCGGAAAAACAACCGCGGGAATCGCCAAGTCGGCCGAAGTTCCGGTACGTCCCGGCGATGGGAATCATCTTCCGCATTCGCTGCTCTTTGGCGGTAAGCCCGGGCCGAGCGTGCCGCCACCGGCGCGTTTGTGGCGGCTTTCGCCCGAAGGATACTCCGGCGGTTTCCTCAAGTCACTCAACCTGGAAGGGGGACGTCGGTTATCCCAGCCGTTTTCACTGCACAATGATCCTGGCATCAAGGATTATGCGGCACTCTACTGGATCGACGATGGCGGCACGGACATTCTCATGCGAAACGCGGAATCGATCGCCGGCATGCTCCTCAATAGAAAGCCTGCCCAGATGCCGGCCGAATTCGTGCCCCTCATCAACCCAAGCAAGGCCCCCAGTCGAGAGCAATTGGAAACCGTCATCCACTCCATGTACCGGATGGCGCTGGTGCGCGATCCTTCGGGCGACGAGATCGCGTCGCTGGTCGCCCTCCACAAAAAATGTTCGGAGTCTCCGGGCGACATCCTTTCCGCAAATCGAACGATGCTGATGGCTCCGCTCCTCTCTCCCGAGGCGTTGCACCGCTTCGAGGTCGGCCGGGGCGCCGAAGTGAGGCCCGGCGTTCGCATGCTGTCGCCGGAAGAACTCGCTTTCGCGATCAGTCTCGCGTTCTCCAGCAACCGCGAACCAGGTCTTTTCGCAGCGGCCAACAATGGCGGACTCAAGACGAAGGAGGATGTGGAGAAACACATTCGTCGAATCTACGAGGATCCGAATCTCTACAAATCGCGCATCCTCGGTTTCTTCCATGAGTACTTCGGCTACGATCGCGCTCCCTTGGTCTGCAAGGATGCCCAGCCCGACTATGTCCACCATGCCGATCAGTTGGTCCTCGACACGAACATGCTTGTGTTGAACATACTGGAGAAAGACCAGAACATGCTCAAGGAACTGCTCACCACGCCCAAGTCGTTTGTGAATGGCGCCATGATAAC
>JBAXFO010000744.1:0-2973 GCA_037139885.1 Planctomycetota bacterium | reverse complement strand
GCGAGAGTTGACGGCATCCCTCGCTGACGCGTCGGGCTTCCAGGGATGGCCTCAGGAAGCCGGCGGACTTCGCTCTGCGCGAAGCGCCCTACGACGATTTCGCACGCGAATCGACGGGCCGAGGGAGACACAAGCTCGGAAACGCCGTCGGTTCGGCGGCTATGCGAACGGGGTCGTTCTGTTTGCGGCCCGCCAAAACCATCATCGCGGCCAAAAGCAGCAGGAACGACCACAAATACGCTCCATACACTTGCGCATATTTCCCGAACAGATCCTGGCTGTCGGGCACGCCGAAGATGACCACGACGCCCGACGCCGTCAGCAGCATCAGCCCCATGACCAAAGCGAGCGTGCCGGCCAAATACCACTGCAACCCGCGCGGCAAGCGGAACGCGCTGAGCTGATGCGCGATGACGGCGAACGGAATCAGCAGCGTCACCGCATGATGCTTCCAGGTCCGTTCGCTGAAGATGAGCATCCCGAGCACGACCGCTCCGAACTCGGCCATCCAGCGCCAGTCGGTGCGATTGTCGCGAGGCGCCTGGAACCGCCACATCACCAGGAGGCAGAAGCCCAGCAGCGTGCCTTTGACGATGAGCGACACCGTTCGCTGCGGCAGATCCGCGATGTGATGATACGCCAGAGCTTCATAGCCGCTGCGATCTTCCATCGGTCGCGTGATCGACGGACGTTCGCGGAGCATGCGTTCGAGGAACCCGGGCAACGATTGATTCTGATGTTCGCTGGTCACTTCGTTCTTGACGAGGAACGGCTTCACCATGCCATCGACCCACGACATGAGACATTCGGCGTTATGGGCCCAGCCGTAATAAAAGCTCGGTACGATGAACAGCCACAGCGCCAGGCCGACCATGGTGGCCGCGAGCGTTTTCCAGGCCCGCTTCCAGACCAGATACGGCACGAAGAGGGCGGGGGTGATTTTGCAAGCGATGCCCAAAGCCAGCCAGAGTCCGGCCGTGATATCCCAGCCGCGCGAGAACGCGTAGATCGCGACGACGACGGTGAGCAAGATGAACAAGTTGACGTTGCCGTGCACCAGATCGCCTTCGATGGGGCGCAGCGCGAGCAAGACGGTGAGCGCCTTGCCCCAGGCCGGGAACGGATGTTCGGGCCGGTCGAGCATGAGAAAGACGAGATAGATCGACACGACGGCGAAGACCATTTTCGCGAACAGCCAAATTTGCGAGCCGATGAAGGGGGGATCGATGTCCATGAGCGGTTTGAGGATGATGGCCATGATCGGCGTGTTGGGCCAGTTGTATTTCTGCCAGATGTTGACGCCTGCGGAGATTTCGCGCACTTGCGGCGTCCAGCGCAGGAAGGCGGTTTGGCTGGCGCGATCGGAGTTTTTGACTTTGAAGAAATGCTGCACGTTGATGATCACGAAGAAGACACAAAGCCCGGCCAAGATCCAGCCGTTGCCGAGTCGTTTCGCAGTGGTGGTCGGCGAATTCATGAAAGGCGTCCTTGCAAGGGCGATGCATGCGCGGAGATCTCTCCGGTCCCCGAAGGGCGAAGCTACCAAATTCCGCGAATCGCCTCAAGGCGGGCTGCGCGGGCCAAGTCGCGGTTTCCCTGGGTCCGTATATTCTCTCCATGATGAACACGATCGCAGACGTATCGTCGCGGATCCCCTGGCCGCTCCTGGGGCTGGGGGCGTGCCTGGGCCATGCGTTTTTGATGACGGTCAGTCTGAACGTGCTTTACTCAGCTCCCCTGCCGCGCAGCGTTTTGCGTATCACGCGCAAACTCGATATTCTCGTCATCCTCGCCGCCCCCATCATCTTCTTCATCGCTCTCGATCCGCTCCATGCCGCGCAGCTTGCCGTCGACGGTCCGCGTAGTTTGCTCACGCCTTATGCCGCCGTCTGTGTCTTTCTGGGCTTCGTCGTCGCCCCCATTTCGCAGCTTTGTTACTGGCTGCGCAAGACGGCTCCGCAACAAACCGGCGTCCAGGCCGAGATTGTCGATGTCGCCAAGGTTCTCGGCTTTCCGCCCAAGGGAAGCGGCAAGGACGCGAAGGCATGCTCGTTGCCGTTCAATCAGTGTTTCGAGGTGGAGTTCAACGTCAAGACGCTGACGCTGACGCAACTTCCCGCCGCCTGGGACGGCCTGTCGATTCTGCACCTCACCGATCTGCATTATTGCGGAACTCCCGACAGGGCGTTTCACCGTTACGTGATCGATCGCATCATGCAGGACGGTAAGCCCGATCTGATCGCCATCACGGGCGATGTCGTGGATAGTTCCTGGCATCATCGCTGGATCGCCCCGCTGCTTGGCCGGTTGCGTTACAACGATTTCGCCTGGGCGATTCTCGGCAATCACGATCACTACCGCGATGTGGCGCTGATTCGCCGCCGGCTGCGCAAGATCGGCCTGCGCGTCCTTACGAATTCCTGGGAGCAAGTCGAACTGCGCGGCGAACCCCTCATCGTCATCGGCGACGAATCGCCCTGGCAGAAGCCCGCTCCCGATTTGAGCGCTTGCCCCGTGGGCCCGTTCCGCCTGGGCCTGTCGCACACTCCCGACCGCATCGCCTGGAGCCGGAAACAGCAGATTGATTTGATGCTCGCGGGCCATGTCCACGGCGGCCAAATCCGCTTCCCCCTCATCGGCTCGACCTTCTGCCCAAGCCGGTACAGCCGCCGCTACGATTGCGGAACCTTTTTCGAAGCCCCCACCGTGATGCACGTCAGTCGCGGCGTCGCCGGCCAACATCCGCTGCGGTTTCTCTGCCGCCCGGAAGTGACGCGGCTCATCCTGCGGCGTTCGCCAGCGTCCCGAATGGCGGACGCCGCAATTCCCGATTCGAAAAACCGCGAATAGTTATTGGATCGCCTGCGCACGGAATCGACTTGTCGCTTGTTTCGCTTCGGCGGCGATCGGCGCCGAATCCTGTCATTTACACACAACTCGTCCCTACGTCGTTTCCGAAGGTTCGCCAGGCTT
>JBAXFO010000743.1:0-2975 GCA_037139885.1 Planctomycetota bacterium | reverse complement strand
AAACGGGTTGTGCGTGGCATGCCAGCGGCTGTTCTCGGCGTCCCATTGGTACATCGGGAAGCGGTTGACCCAGATGTAGGAGAGCACGTTCGGGTCGGCCAGGCCGAGGCGATCGCCCAGTTCGACGCGCAGCCGGCCGAGATTCGAATAATCGGTGCGGTACGGCTCATCGAGACGCACGACGAGATCGAAGCGCCGCTGCCCCTCCAGCACTTGCGACACTTCCTCGCCCTTGAGCGCGACGGTGAGGAATTCGGCGACGTACGCCCGGCTCACGCCGTAAATCGCAAGTTGTTCGGGCCGGAAGCGGATGTGGAGTTCGTCGATCAATTTTTGCGGTTCGATGACGGGCGGCGAAATGCCGGGGACGTCGTCGATGGCGTTCTTGATCTTGTGGGCGACCTGCCCGAGAGTCTCCAGATCGTCCCCCTGGATCTTGATCGCGATCTGCGCGGTGACGCCCGAGAGCATATGGCTGATGAGATGGGCCAGCGGTTGTTCGACTTCGATGTCGACGCCCGGAGCGGCCGCGCGGGCTTCTTTCTGAATGAGCTCGATCACTTCTTCGCGATCGAGGCCCGAATCGGGATTGATCCGCAAGATGCATTCCGACTGACTGACGGGGTCGACGTGCTCGTCGAGCTCCGCCCGGCCGCTGCGGCGGAAGAAATCGAGAAGCACCCCCTTGGGATTGGTCGGCGACACGCGCAGGGTGCGCAGCTTGGCGTCGACCACGGCCATCATCTCGTTGGAGGCTTCGAGGGGCGAACCGGGAGGCAGGGTGAGGTTGAGTTGGATGCTGCCTTCGTCGAACGCGGGGAGGAAGTCGGCGCCGAGGCGGGTCAACGTCCAGGCGCTGACGGCCACGAGAACCCAGGTCGCGAGCAGAATCCAGTTCGCTCGCCGCATGCTGAAGCGGATGAGCTTTTCCGCTCCCCATTTCATGATGCGTAAGAGCGGGCTGTCCTTGTCGCTGTGCGTCGCCTTCGATTGGGGGAGCAAATAGTACGAGAGAACGGGCGTGAACGTGAGCGAAACCAAGAGCGACGCGAGAATCGACACGATGTACGCCACGCCCAGCGGCGCGAACAGCCGGCCCTCGACGCCGCTGAGCGCGAAGAGGGGCAGGAACACGAGAATGACCATGATCGTGCCGAAGACGATGGCGCTGCGGATCTCGGCGCTGGCCTCATAGATGACCGTGAGCGCGGGGATTGGCTTGGCCAGGGCGTGATTCTCGCGCAGACGCCGAAAGATGTTTTCGACATCGACGATGGCGTCGTCGACCAACTCTCCCAGCGCCACGGCGATGCCGCCCAGCGTCATGACGTTAATCGACAAAGGCGTGCCCGTGAACCAACCGACCATTTTGAAAACGATGACGGTGATCGCCAACGACAGGGGAATGGCGGTGAGCGAGATGAACGTCGTCCGCAGATTGAGGAGGAAAATGAACAGCACGATGATGACCAGCCCCGCCCCCAGGACGAGGGCTTCGGTGACGTTGTAAAGCCCGCGGTCGATGAAGCCCTTGAGTTGAAAGAGATCGGAATTGATGGCGATGTCGATGGGGAGGGTGGCTTCGATTTCTTTGAGCGCCGCCACGATCTGGTTCGTCAGGCGGCAGGTGTCGTTGTGCGGTTGTTTGGTGATGGTGAGGACGACGCCGGGGCTGCCGTTGACGCTGGCGTCGCCCCGCTTGACCTGGGCCCCTTCGACGACGCGGGCGACCTGCGAGAGGAGCACATTCCGCTGCGGCGTCGTCTTCACCGGGATCATGAGCAGTTCGTTGATGACCTGTTCGGGGCGCGCTCCGAGGCGGCCGAGAATGCGGATAGGCTGTTCCTTGTCGCCGCGAATGGCGAAGCCCCCGCTGGCGCTGAGGTTGTTGTCGCGGAGGGCTTTCTCGACGTGTTGCAGCGTGACATCGAAGGCGGCGAGGGCGGTGGGGTTGACGAGCACCTGATACTGCTTACGGCCGCCCCCCACGATGGTGACCTGGGCGATGCCCGCGATTTTCAGCAGCCGGGGCCGTAAGACCCAGTCGGCGGTGGTGCGCAGTTCGATCTGTTGGCGGAGCGTGCTGGGGAAATCGAGCGTCGTCATTTGGCCGGCGATGGTCGCTTGCACGCGGCGGTCGAGCGCTTCGAACGGAACTCGATCGCCGAGGCGCACGAGCGCTCGGTCGGCGGCGTCGGTGAGCGTCACCGTGGTGTCCCGCGGCGCCTCCGGTTCTTTCCACGAGAGAGCGATCGGCCCTTGCGGCGTCGGGCCAGGCTTCCACATCGCGGGGTTGCGGCTTCCCTTGGGATCCCAAATCGACAGCGCCGCTTTGCCCGTGACGGGATCGTGCGTCAATTCTGCGATGAGCGGCGTCTTGGGAATGGCGATCACTTCGCCATCGCCCGGGCCCCGCAGCCTTTGGAGGCCGACGTTCATGATCTGCCCCATGATGCTGCTGATGGGGCCGGGCTGGGGGCGCAGTCCTTCGGGCAGGGTTCCTTGAATCGAGGAGAGGCGTTCTTGCACGATCTGCCGGGCGACGCGAATGTCGGTGCCCCAGTCGAATTCGACGTTGACGACCGACAGCCCGATGCCCGACTGACTGCGAACCGCTTGCACGTTCGACGCCCCCAGGAGGGCCGATTCGAGCGGAAACGTGACGAGCGTTTCGACTTCTTCCGGCGCCAACCCCGGGGCCTCGGTCATGACGACGACTCGCGGCCGATCGAGATCGGGGAAGACATCGATCGGCAAGGTCGTCGCCGCGTACGACCCGTAAACGAGGATCGCCAGCGCGATCAACATCACAAGTCCGCGATACCGCAGCGAGGCCCGAATGACGGCGTTCAACATGTCGATCAATTCCCGTAGCGAAGAATGCGTAAATCGAAACCGGCGAACCGTCGATCAATGCTCGTGACCGCAATGTCCGCCGCCGCCGCCGGTTTCGCTCTGCGCCTTGAGAGCCCGAT
>JBAXFO010000742.1:0-2975 GCA_037139885.1 Planctomycetota bacterium | reverse complement strand
TTCATACCGAATACGAACCGCCTCACTTCTTCGCCGATCGCCAGGAGTCGGGGCCGTTCGCCTGGTGGTATCATCGCCATGTGTTCCTTGCGGACGGTCCGGAGGCGACGATTCTTCGAGACGAGATCGAATATCAAGCGCCGTTGGGGTGGCTCGGTCGATGGCTGGGCGGCTGGCTGATCCGCCGCAATCTCGACCGGATGTTCACCTATCGCCACGATACGACGCGGCAGATGATCGAATCGGGCGAATGGCGGGACACGAGAAACTAATGGCCTCCCATTTCTCTCAACGATTGCTGCTGACGCACCTTGCGGCCACCGTGTTTATGACGGGGGTGATCTGGTTTGTGCAGGTCGTGCACTACCCGCTCTTCGCGAGCGTCAGCGTTTCCGAATTCCCCGCCTACGAACGGCAGCACACGGTTTCGACGACCTGGGTCGTCGGTCCGCCCATGCTCGTCGAGGCGGCGACGGCGTTCCTTCTGTTCTGGTTTAGGCCATCTGGCGTCTCGACGTGGCTCCTCGCGCTTGGCCTCGCCTTGCTGGCCGTCATCTGGATGTCGACGGCGCTTCTTCAGGTGCCGTGTCACGAATTTCTGTCAGAGCGATTTGACGCAACCGTGCAGCAGCGGCTCGTCGCCACGAACTGGGTACGAACTGTCGCGTGGAGCCTGCGCAGCCTCCTGGCGTTGCAGATGGCGTCGTATCGGTCCGATACGATTGGGATCGACTTCAAAGGACAATGACTTTGCGATTCCTTACCCGAAACAAGAATTCCACGTAACCCAATTTGAGCGTGGCGCATGCATGGCATTCGGAGCGACTCGTCTCAGCGCCTGGCTCACTCCCCGGCGAATCGCAAGATCCGCTCGACGTACGCTTTCTCGGCTTCGAACATCGGCAAATGGCCGCAATTGGGTAAAGTCTCGTACGTCGCGTGGGGGATGTGCTTGCGGTACGCTTCGCCGTACGCGGGGGGCACGAGTTTGTCGTTGTCGCCCCAGAGCAGCAGGGTGGGGCATGCGATCCGGTGCAGGCGTTCGGCGAGGCGGGGCGAATAGGGGCGGCGCCAAAGGAGTCGAGCGAGCACGGTCATCGCCTGGATCGCGAGTTTGAGTTGTTCATCGCTGGGTTCGCTCCCGAAGATCATTTGCGCGATGGCCCCGTCGGGGTCGGCGAACAAGAGATCGCGCATCTTCGCGCGGTCTTGCAACAGGCGGAACAAATCGGGCAACGGCTTTTCATCGACCCACAAACCGGGAGCACCGCTCAGCCAAAGTTTCCGCACCCGCTGAGGCCAACGCACGGCGTACTCGGCCGCGATCCAGCCGCCGAGCGAGTGGCCTCCCAAGATGAAATCGTCGAGCCCGAGAGCGTCGAAGAGTTCGGCGTAGTGATAGACCATGTCGTCGATGCTGTCGATGCGGTCGAAGCCGCCGCTGGCGCCGAAGCCCGGATGCAGCGGCACGAAGACGTCGTGCGCCTTGGCCCAGCTTTGCATGAACGGCAGCCAACTCATCCCTTCGCCCATGGCGCTGTGAAGATAAACGAAGGGCGGTCCCGCGCCGCCGTGCCGGACGATAATATCCCGTCCGGGGAGATGGACGGTCTCCTCAAGGCCGCCGCCGCGTGACAGCAAGACACGGGCGCCAAAGTGAAGTTTTTTGAGAAAGGCCTTCATCGGAACCCTTGGTTTCGGCCGGTAAGACCATTCCGAGACGCCCGAAGCGGCGCGTCAGAGATTCGCTGGAGACACGCCTAACCGATGCGTTGCAGTTCGCCCAAAAGCCGGTCGATCTCGGCGTCCGTGCCGACCGTGACGCGAATGCCATCGCCGAAGCCAACGTAATTCATGTAGCGAACGAGGAGATTCTTTCGCTTGAGTTCCGCGAAGATGGGCTGCACCGGACGGTCGCGACGCGTCGCCCAGACGAAATTCGCCTGGCTGGGGAGCACGTCAAAGCCGAGCGCCCGCAGGCCTTCCGCGAGCCGTTGGCGGGTGGCGAGGATCTTTTGGCGTTGGCTGTGGAGATACGTTTGGTCTTCGATCGCGGCCGCGGCTCCGGCGAGACTGAGCATGTCGCAGTTGTAAGAGTCCTTCACCTTGTTGAGCTCGCTCACGAGTTTCGGGGCCGCCACCGCGAAGCCGAACCGCAATCCCGCCAAACTGTAGGACTTGCTGAGCGTTCGTGTGACGATCACGTTGGGCAGCCGCTGGGCGAGTTCGAGGGCGTTCGTCTCGGCGAAATCGGCATACGCTTCATCGACCACGAGCGGCCCTTGCAGTTGCCCCGCCAACCGTTCGAGATCGGCATTGGACACCGCCGTTCCCGAAGGGGAATTCGGATTGGCGACGAACGTCAAATTCGCCCCCGGCAAAGGCCAGGGATTGGGAAGCTGCCAGCCCGCCGCGAACGGCACGCCTTCAAAGCGAGCCCCCTGAATTTCCGCGAGCGTCTTGTACAGCAGATAGCTCGGCGTCAGCGACGCGATCAAGCCCCCCTCGGGAACGAAGGCCCGCGTCAGCACCGTCAAAACATCGTCGGAGCCGTTGCCGATGAGTATGGCTTCGGGATCGACTCCGAGGGTCTTGCCCGCGGCCCGGCGAAACGTGTCGCCCATCGGCTCGGGATATTTCCGCAAGCGATCCGAACGCAACACCGCCTCCATCGCCGCCACCGCCTTGGGGGAGGGGGGATAAGGGTTTTCATTGGTGTTGAGCTTGACGATGTCGTCCCCCTTGGGCTGTTCGCCGGGGACGTAACCGTTCATGGCCTGGATGGCGGGACGAAGCATGACGGGAGATGGGTCCTTTCTGCGGGGCTTCGGACGGAAACGCTTCTGCGAAACGTCGCTCCACATTCGCGACGCTCTATCACAGTGCGCGAGCGCGGCAACAGCGGAATTTCCCAGGGTCCTTTAGGGATGTCCGATCAATAACTTCCCGATTTGAAACCCGTTTTCACCCTGGAA
>JBAXFO010000741.1:0-2975 GCA_037139885.1 Planctomycetota bacterium | reverse complement strand
AAATAGACATCGCCCGTATCGGCGACCGACCGGGCGAGACTGTCGATGTCTTCGGATCTGTCGATGAGCCCCAAGCCATCGCGGAGCCACTGCACCACCGCCCCGCCGACGAAGACGCTGCCCTCAAGAGCATAGGCGACTTGGCCGCGGATTTCGTACCCGATCGTCGTCAGCAAGCGATGTCGCGACGGCACGGGCTTCGGACCGGTGTTTTGCAGGAGGAAACAGCCGGTGCCGTAGGTGGTTTTCGTCTGGCCCGGGGAGAGGCACATCTGGCCGACGAGCGCGGCCTGCTGATCGCCTGCCAGCCCCGCGATCGGGATTTCCGCCGATCCAAAATAGCCCGGGGCCGTGAACGCCGCCACGCCGCTCGAAGGCCGCACCTCGGGCAACAGCGCCGCCGGCACGCGAAAGAGCTGCAGCAAATCGGCGTCCCATGTGCGCGTGTGGATGTTCAGCAGCAAGGTTCGGCTCGCGTTGGTCACGTCGGTGACGTGAGCGCGCCCGTTGGAGAGCTTCCATGTCAGCCAACTTTCGATGGTGCCGAACGCCAGCTCACCGCGCTCCGCCCGGGCGCGGGCGCCGGGAACACGATCGAGAATCCAGGCGATTTTGGTTGCGGAAAAATACGCATCGAGCACGAGGCCTGTCCGCTCGTGAATCAACGCCTCCAAGCCCTCTGCTCGCAACCGATCGCATACTTCCGCGGTCCGCCGGTCTTGCCAAACGATCGCTCGATGGATCGGCTGGCCGGTGGACCGATCCCAAAGAACGGTCGTCTCGCGCTGATTCGCGATCCCGATGGCCGCCAGATCTTGAGGCCGCAAGCCGGCTCGTCCAATCGCCTCGATGGCGACGCCAATTTGCATCGACCAGATCTCTTGGGCGTCGTGTTCGACCCAGCCCGGTTGCGGATAATGCTGCGGAAACTCCTTCTGGGCGACCGCACGCACCGTCCCTGTTTCGTCGAAGACGATCGCCCGTGTGCTCGTGGTGCCCGCATCGAGAGCCAGTAGAAACGCCATACGTTCGGCCCCGTCAACACTCCGTTCGCCCCTTCACGCTCGAAGCGCGAAATGTACCACGTCCCGCGCCGCTCCGCCCGCAAAAAGCCGGTCAGCCATTGCCTCGGTTTGTCGATTGGGCGACGTGAATCGCGCTTGCGAGGGAGGGCCGCCATGGCGCTGGCGGTCGCTACAAGGGGCACGCCAGGAACGGAACGGGAAGTCTCTTTTGCAGAAGCATTTCGCGTGCGGGCTTTCGATTTCGAGTCGGCTCAGCGAATTCCGAGATTTTTGGAAGCCTCGACATCTTTTCGCCCTTTCGACTTTCCCATAGAATTGGTCCGGAGACGTCGCTCCTCATTCCCGATTTTCATCGTGATGGTTCGCCGAGCGCTCATCTGTTTGTCCGTCCCGAAGAGGAAGCATCGAAGGAGCGACAGAGAGTTCATTCCGGAGAGGTGGCAGAGTGGCCGAATGCGCCGGTTTGCTAAATCGGTGTAGGAAGAAATTCCTACCGCGGGTTCAAATCCCGCCCTCTCCGCTGTCAAGCCACCAGCGGGCCGCAAACTGCGGCCCGCTCTGCATTTGCGGATCACCCGTCCGCCAACGCCGGCATCGCGTGCTGGATTTGTGCTGGAACGGCGTCCATTGTGCTGCGGGCATTTTTAGATCGGCCGAGCCGATTGCGAGCGGTCGCTTTGAGATCGACGAAATGCGCTTCGATACTACCTTCGCTGCACGGAAGTCCTGTTCGACGAACTCAACCTCCATGCGAAGCAACGGTGCAGCTTGCCGACAGATTCCTGGCTAATCAAGCGTGAGATCGCGGCGATTCGTAAGTTCGCCGACGCGAAACAGAAGCAGGCGATCGCCGACTTCCTCAAAGGTTTTGCCTCGCGTGCCTTCCGCAGACCGGTCGAATCCGAGGAATTGACCCGGCATCTCGATCTCTACCGCTCGGCTCGCAAGAACGGTCAATCGTTGGAATCGGCGATCTGGCTGCCGATCCAGGCGCTCCTTGTGTCGCCGCGGTTCGTTTGCTGACAGTACCAGACCTCGCGGCGGTCTTCCTCCGTCGCCTTGATTCGCAACGCCACCGGTTCCCCGTGAAACGCGCTCGGCACGCGGTACAGAAGCATGTCGGCGAATAGATGAGGCCACGCCAAACTGGGAAGCTGCCCGAGAGCGAGCCGTCACTTCTTGGGCTCTGGGAGATGGCTTGCCTTTTCCGCTGACGGGAAGTTCGGAGGGATGGACGTGGTCACATTTCCGGTCGCGACCCATTCGAGAGCGCGCTGCATGGTGGTCATGAAGCCGACGCAGCGCATCGCGAAAACATCGTGTCCCATCGGCGTTTGCACGATCCGGCCTTTGCCATACGCGATCGTGAACAGGATCGGTTCGTGCACTTTTGTCTTGGGGCAAAGCGACGTCGCCAGGATGTTCACGTCCTCGGCGGGGCCGCGGAGGTTGTGCATCAGTTGATCCTTGCCGTGCATCCATTCCCGGGGCATGCCTTTGCTGATGGGATGGTCGGCATTGCGAATCACGACCGAGTAGGGGTCGTTCGTTTCGCCGGTGTTGCTGCCTTCGCCCTTGGGAAGGCGAACGGTTTTGCCGGCCTCGTCGACGTAGAGGCGATCGCCGAAGGCGGCGCCGCGCCAGGCGAGGCCGACCATGCGATTGAATTCGGGCCAGTTTGCGAAGCCGTTGTTGGCGGAATGGAAGAGGACGAAGCCGAGTTTGCCGTCGCTGACCAGTTTGGCGAAGGCGGCCCGGAAATCCTCGGGCCAGGGGGCGCCGTTGTAGTTGCTGATCGCGACCTGATATTTCGAAAGGTCCGGCGGGAACGGCGCCGTCGGCACGTCGCCCCCCTTGTCGCCGGCCTTCAGGTGCGACGAGACAGCGACGGCGAACCGTTTGTCCTTTTCGAGCGTTTCTTTGAGGAACTTCGTCGTCGCCCGCCAGGCG
>JBAXFO010000740.1:0-2978 GCA_037139885.1 Planctomycetota bacterium | reverse complement strand
GGAAGACATTGAGAACGGTCGTGAACGGCTTGGCCTTCTCGGACTTGTCCTTGGCGGGCACGGAACCGCTGAAACGCCAGCCGCTGAAATCTTTGCCGTTGATGAGGTTGAAGAAGCCGTCTTTGGCTTCCTCGTCGGAGAGGGTTTGGGCGAAGGCGGGGTTGAGCGCCAGAGCGAGGGCGAGGGCGGCCAGAAGGTGACGAAGCATGGGGGTGGGGTCCTCGGAAAAAGTTTGTTGACTGGCCGGGAAGGTGATTCACAACAACGTGTTTGTGGAGGATATTACGCTTCAAACTGCGGTTGACGGACGTTCTGGACAGCCTACGAACTCGCCCCCGCATGGGGAAGCGTCATCACCGTCGCCAGGGAGATGGCGGCGGCGACCATCATGTAGTACGCGGGCGATAAAGCGATTCCCGTGGAGTCGATAAGCCAGGTGGCGACGAGCGGGGTTGTGCCGCCGATGACGCCGAGGCAGAGATTGTAACCGATCGAGATGGCGCTGCAGCGGAGCCGGGCGGGGAACGCTTCCACCATGGTGACGGGGATGACGCCGCAGAATCCCCCGATGATCAGCGCGAAGCCGAATTGCCCCAGAAACGCCAGGAGGGGTTCGGGATGATCGATGAGCCAGAACAAGGGCCAGGCGAAGACCACTCCGGCCAGGGCCGACGCCATCAGCACAGGCCGGCGGCCGATGCGATCCGACAGCGAGCCCGCCAACGGCAGTACGCCAAGAAGAATCACCATGTTGATCGTGTTGATATCGAGAGCCTCGCTGATGGGCAGACGTGCGACCTTCTCCAGATAGGTGACGACGTAAACGAACGCCATGTAGAAGCCGACGGCGTTGAGGACGTTGAGCGCCGAGATCTGCACCATCGCGCGCCATTCCGTGCGAAACGCCTCCAGCACCGGCGAACCTTTCGCGACTTCGCTCTTGGGAATGGACTGCGGCTCAGGAATGTGCTTACGGATGTAAAGCCCCGCCAGACCCACGCCGAGGCCCAGCAAGAACGGCACGCGCCACGCCCAATGCTCGATGGCCTCAACGGAGAAAATCGTCGAGAGCGCCGCCCCCACGGCCGAGCCCATCAACGTCCCCGCCACGGCTCCCACGGTGCTCCAACTCCCCGCCCGGCCGCGCTGCCCCGCCGGCGCCGACTCGACGAGGAACACCACGGACGTCGTGTATTCGCCGCCGACGGAAAGGCCCTGGATCATACGCAGCACGACAAGAAACACCGCCGCCCACGCTCCGAGTAGCGCATAACCGGGGAGGGCGCCGATGAGAAACGTCGGGATCGCCATCGCCAAAACCGAGAGCGTCAGCGCCGCTTTACGGCCCACCTTGTCGCCGATATGGCCGAAAACCAGCCCGCCGATGGGCCGCATTAAGAATCCGGCCGCGAACACGCCGAACGCCGCCACGAGCGAAGCCGCGGGATCTTCGGAGGGGAAGAATTGCCGGCCGATGATGGGGGCGAAATACCCGTAGACGGCGAAGTCGTACCATTCCATGACGTTGCCGGCGATGCCCGCGAGCGTGGCCCGCCGCGGCGCCGCAGGTTCGGCGTGGCAAGCGGTTGCGATCGTCGCGTCGGCGGTCGACATCGTAGAGATCCTTAACAGGGTTCTTACCCAGGATTGGGCGGCGCCAGCGAATGCCGCGCAAGCCGGATATCCGAAGGATAGAATATTTTTCACCGGGCGGTCGCCGGGTCGGCGATTTTCCCCGGACAGCGAGATACTCATGACATCTCCTTCGTTTTCTGTCGGCCTGCTGGCGCTCGCGGTTTTCGCAACGTCCGCCCCACCGGGGGCCGCCGAAAGCCGAGTTCTCGTGCCCGAGCTGCATCATCTCCGCAGTTGCGATCCGCAAGCGGGCGGCCATGTCGCCCGCGGCTTCGAGGCGTATGCGGAAGCCTGGCGCGCCAGCCAGATCGCCCAACTCCAAACCGCCGATTCCCCGGAACAGGGACTCGCCTGGCTTGCGAAGATCGGCGGCAAAATCACGCGCGACGCCGAAACGCCCGGCTCGCCCAGCGTTTCCCTCGATCTCGATTTCACGGCCACCGGCGACGCCGATCTCAAAAATCTCGCCAGCTTCCCGAGCGTCAACAAGCTTTATCTGAACGGCTCCAAAGTGACCGATGCCGGCATTCACGAATTGGCCCGGCTCGCCGAACTCCAAACCCTCGACCTCCGCGCCACCGCCGTGACCGGGGCGACCATGAACACCCTTAAGGAGCTCGGCCGACTCGAAACGCTTTACCTCACGCGCTCCGCCATCGACGACGCCGGCCTCGCTCAAATCGCCCTGTTGCCGCACGTGACGATCCTCAATCTGCGCGCGACCAAGATCACCGATCGCGGCTTGCCAAGCGTCGCCACGATGAAGCGGCTCAAAACGCTCAACTTGACGTCGACCAAAATCACCGATGCCGGCCTGCTGCGACTTGCCCCGTTGGAACAATTGGAAACGCTCTACCTCAACGACACGGCGACAACTGACGCGGGCCTCGCGCTGCTGCCCCATCTGCCCCGACTGCAAACCCTCAATCTGCGAGGCGACGCCGTGACCGACGCGGGCCTTGAGCGCCTGCTCGCCTTGAAAGAGCTTCGTTCGCTATTTCTTCCGAGCACGCAAATCACCGACGCCGGGCTGGAGACGCTCGCGCCGCTCAAACATCTCCACACGATCAACTTGGACAACACCGCGATCACGGATGCGGGCGTGAAGACGCTGGCGCGCTTCGAGAAACTCGAAACGCTGTCGTTCAGCGGGTCCAAGATCACCGATGTGGGACTTAAAGAATTGTCAGGCTTACGAAACCTGCGCTGGCTCGATCTCCGCGAAACCGCCGTCTCGGAGGGCGCCTTGCAGATGTTTCGCCGCGCGCAACCGAAGTGTCACGTCGAACGTTAAGGATTGCTCGATCAATAACTTCCCGATTTCTGCCATTCACCCCGGAGGG
>JBAXFO010000739.1:0-2982 GCA_037139885.1 Planctomycetota bacterium | reverse complement strand
GTCGTACTACGTCATTCGCGAAGACCGCAATTTCCTCCGTCTGGCCACCACGCAGGCGAACGCCCTGGCGCACGTCGGCATCGCGATCGCCACGGCCGATCTCGGTCTGGGCGAAAACTCGCTCACCATGGCGAAGAACGGCGTACCTCTCTGGGGCCGCAGCCTCAGCGCGTTCGGCTCCGACAACGGCCAGGGCGACGGCATTCCCAGCTTCTTCGTTTCGCAGCCCGGCAGCGAACAAGCGATCACGTTCCAGGACGCCAGCGATCGCGTCAACACCGCGTCGCCTCATGGACTGGCGAACGGCCAGCGGATCGGCCTGCTCACCGACGGCGCTCTCCCGGGCAATCTGCGGAGCGACCTGTTTTACTTCGTCGTCAACGCAACGCCGACATCGTTCCAGATTTCTCTCACCAAGGGGGGGGCGCCCCTCGACATCACCGCCAACCCCGGTCAGGGCAAATTCTTCGTCGCCACCGTCGGTGAATTAAGGCTCGAAGGCAAGAACGCCCAGGGCTTCGTCGATTTCGAAAAAGCCAATGTCCTTCTGGGAAATGGCGACGACACCTTTGTGCTCAACAACTCGGCCGACAACCTGCAATTGGAAATTCGCGGCAACGCCGGCGACGACACGTTCGTCCTCCGCTCCGCGAAGAACACCGCCGTCATCCGCGGCGACGCCGGCGCCAACGACACGATCAAGGTCGTCGTCGAAGGGACGCCGCAAGCGAACCAATTCGCCGGCCTGCAAATCAGCGCGGGCATCGAACGTCTGCTCGTCGACAACAGCGACAATCCTAACCCGGTGAATTGGTCGATCGCCGAAGGGAGCTTGTATTTCGCTCCGGGCGGCACGTTGTCTCCCTCGCTGAATGTCGCAAACGACGTCTTCACCGCGGCCGGCCATGGGCTGAAAACGGGCGCGAAAGTCATCCTTTCCAGCGATGGCGGCATGCCGACGTATCTCGACACCACGCAATCGCCGAGCGCCTCCCGGAACGTCGAAAAGAGCGTCTTCTTCTATGCGATCCCGATCGACGCGAACTCCTTCAAACTCGCGAGTTCCCCCGGCGAAGCGGCCAAGGGCGAGGCGGTCGATTTCGTCTCGTCCGGCAGCGGCGCGCTCAAGGCTCAACCGCTCGCGTTGCTCGTCGGCATGGAAGGAGCCGCCAAATCGCAGATCATCTCCGGGCGATCCGACATCACGGGCGACGGCAAGCCCGATGTCGACGGCGCAGCGATCAGCACGCTCACCGTGCTTTCGAGCCTCGATCTCGCGGCCGACGTCAACGGCAACCGCGTCCGTCTGGTGGAAGGCCTGCGCGTGCTCGATCATGCCAACACCCTGAGCAAACTCAGCTTCCCCGCCTTCCGCGTCGACGGCTTGCTCGGCGTCAAGGACGTGGCGTCGCTCTCGACGAGCGACGGCCGACGCTGGGTTATCGGAGCCGGCACAGGCGAAGACGAACTCGCGATTTTCGAACGCCGCGAAGACCTTGCCGATCCCACGACGGCGAATCTCGACTTCGTCAGCATGATGACCTCGGTCGACGACGGGGTCCCCGCGGGCCCCAAGCAACTGGTCCTGAGCGGCGACGGCCAATTTCTGTATGTCGTCGGGAGCACGGAATTGGTCGTCTTCCAGATCGCGCAGATTCGCGGACTGCTCAAACTGACGCGTGTGTCCGCCGTCGCGCAAGCCGGCAACGATTTCACGCTGAGCTCTTCGGGCGACCTGGCGTTCGTCACGCAAGCCGCCGGCTTCGTGGTTTACGACCGCAACACGATCAATGGCGGTCTTTCGCTGCGGCAAACGGTCACGCAAGCTTCGGTCACGGCCATCGATAACGGCCCCGTGAAAGGCTTGCAAAACCCGACGTCGATCGTCGCCTCCGCGGACGACAAGCGGCTGTTCGTCGGCGACGCTCAGGGGGGCGTCGGCACGTTCGAGCGCGCCAACGGCGGCGAATACAAACTCATCACGAAAGTCGAAATCAAGGAGTCGCGAACCTTCGTGCGCCTGAAAAGCGGCAAGATTCTTTCCACATTCGATAGCGACGGCGGCGACGAATTGTTCATCCAATATTTGGAGAACAAAGAAATCATTGCCGGAACGGGCGTCTACGCCTTAGTCGGGACCGATGTCATCTTCAACAAATCGAAGTCGACGAGTTTCGCCTCGGGTGCGCCGTTCTCCATTTCGGGCGAGGGCGTCATCACCAACACGGCGACGGTCTATTATGAATCCCGCGAAGAAGTCGGCGGCGCAAGCGACAATTCGTACGGCTTCATCGCCGTTAACCCGGAATCGATCGCCGGTCCGCTCCTTAACGGAAGCGAAGATCGCACGGTGACGCTCGGCGGCCGGCTCGAGGTCACGTACACCGTCACCGGTCCGACGACCGCGAACAATCAGATTCTCGCTTTTGCCGCGGACGGAGCGGTGTCTGCCATGACCTTGAGCCCCGACGGCAAGGCCCTTTACGTGGCGACCGCGTCGGGAAAGCTTTATACGCTGGGGAATGTCGACACGGTCGCCGCCGATTACGTCCAGCTCGATCGCTTGGATGTCGTCGAACTGGAACATCAATTCCCCATCGGACAGCAGCCCGCGGGCGATCGGCTTTTCGTTTCCGCGAACAATCAAAATGTTTTCAATGCGGATGGCGCCCAGGTCTTCCAACAGGGTTCGATCGATCTTTCGGCGATCGCGCCGATTCCATTGTCGCTGCAAAACTTGAATGTGAGATTGGGAGTCGGCCGTTACGATCCCTTCTCGGCGACGGCCCCCTTCGATGTGAATCCCGAGTACTACGGCGGCGATGGGATGGATGTATCGTTCCAGGGTTTGACGCCGGGGTCGGTCGCTGCGACTCTGAAGGAAGGCCTGTTCGGAAGTCGACCCGAGGTCGTGCTGCGCTATACGGTCTTTGGCGGCGCGGGCATCGCCCTGACGCAGCTCGATCTCGAAACCAACAACGT
>JBAXFO010000738.1:0-2984 GCA_037139885.1 Planctomycetota bacterium | reverse complement strand
GGCTTCGGCAGCGCCCGCAAGTCCATCGTCATCAGCGATGGACGAATCCTCGCGAAGGTGACTCCGCTGAACGCCGCCAAGCCGAAAATCGAAAGCTGGCCTCTGCCCGAAGAGGACAGCATTCGCGCGACCGTTCTCGATCGGCACAATTGCGGCGGCCCGGCGGCGATCCTCGAACAACTTCGCGCCCGCGGCAGCAACTGGTCGGCCCAACCCGCCAGCGTCAACGATCGCCCCGGCCTCGCTTTAACCGCGAACCTCGCCCCCGCCGCCGCGGACGCTCTCGCGTCCAAATACGCTCGTATTTTCCTCGACGCCGAATCGCTCTGGGTCTTCCGCGCCGAATGGTGGAGCGATGTTCCCGAACGCGGGGCGCTCCTTTATCAGATCGAATTCTTGAATCCGCGCGTGAATCAACCGTTGTCCTTGGAAGAGTGCCAGCAAACATTTTCGTATCAAGTGAAATCGTGAGGAGTTCGCGGCTCTCCGCAGGAGAGCGCTGACGGGACGCCGCCTCTGCGAGAGCGTTGTCGCGACGATGGCGCGTCGTGCCGCGACAGCAATGGCCACACGTCAGCGCTTTCCTGCGGAAAGCCGCTAACAAACAGCAACTCATGACCGAGCTTTCCTGCAAAACCCCCGAACGACAATCCCGACAATTCTCATCTCGTCTGTTGACGCCTGCTTCCATTCCGGGCACAATAGCGCGTAGAACCCGTTTGATCGTTACGACCCGCCCCTGGTCTGTTCCGCGTTCTAACCTTTTGCCCCCGCAGAATTCATGAACAACGCTTCTTATCGTTTTGCGAGCGCTGGTCTCCTCATCCTCGTGCTGGCGGGAGCCGCTTTCGGTCAGCTCACACCCGATCAGCAAGCCGACATGACGCTCACGAGCGCTCAGAAGGCGTTCAACGAGAAAAATTATCCCTTCGCCGTCGCCCGTTTCCGCGAATATCTCGGCAAGTTTCCCAATCAGAAAGCGGTCAACACGGCTCGCTTCGGTCTGGCGTTGGCGCTCCTCGAAGTCCCCGAAAAGGAAAAGAACTATCCCGAAGTCCAGCAGCTTTTGACGCCGCTGGCGCAAGACAAAACCTTCGATCGTCAGGCCGCCGCCAGCTACACGCTCGCGAACACGTTTCGCACTCTGGGAACGGTCGAACTGTTAAGGGCTGACGCCAATCTCGCCGAAGCTCCGCAGCGCCGCGAAACCGCCAAACGTCATTTCGAACAGGCGGCTCCTTTCTTCGCCCAGGCCCTCGCTCTTTATCAAGCCGAGGCCAAGGCGCCGGGAGAAGCGGAGCTGTCCCCGGAATGGGAATGGGTCGCGCGGTCGCGTTGCGATCTGGCTGAGGCGCAACTGCGCAGCGGCAAAGTCAAGGAGGCGCAAGCGAGCGCGGAACCGTTCCTCAAGGACCCGAACCTGTCGCGTTCGCGTTACAAAGATTTGGGACGTTATCTTTACGGCCATGCCGCGTTTCTGCTCGGCGAAATGCAACCCGCGCAGCGCACGTTGACGACGCTGCAACCCTTCACGCAACCCGCGTTCGGCACGCACGCCCGCTATCTTCTGGCGCGAACGCAACATCTCGCCGACGAACGGGGCGAGGCGCTCGCCAACTATGAAGGCGCCATCGACACGGAGCGCAAGAACCGCGAGTTGGCCGCCCTCATGTTGAAGGAGCCGCAACGCTTCAAAAACGACCCGGTCAAACGCGCGGAGTTCGACGCGATTCTCAAACAGCCCGCTCAAGACCACATCGCGCGGGCGAATTTCTACCTGGGCGTTCTTCTCTATGAAGGGGGCCGGTTCGCCGAGGCCAAGTCGCGTTTTCAAGATTTCGTCAAGCAAACGCCCGGGTCGCCCCTCAAGGCCGACGCGGAGCTGCGTATCGGTTTCTGCCAGGTCCAACTCAAGGACTACGCCGCGGCGCTCAAGACGTTGCAACCGCTGATCAACGTCCCCGCATTGAGCGATCAGGCGCGTTTCTGGACCGCGAAGGCCCAAATCGGACTCGCGCCCGACGTCTCGACGAAGTTCGCCGAATTTAAAAACGCCGCCGCCGGCGCGGTCGGCAGCTATCGGGCCGCTCATGAATCGGCCCGGGCTTTGGGCGACACGCCGGAGATTCGCGTGCGCCGCGGCGAAATTTTGTTAGAGCTCGCCGACGTGCTGCAAACGATGAAAGAAGCGCGTGAAGCGGTCAACACGTATCAGGCGATTTTGGCCGAGAAGCTGTTGCCCGAGCGCGATGAGGAAGTCGCGCTGCGTTTGGCCCAGGCCTGGCATCTCGCCGGCGACTTCAACGAATCGGACGCCCGTTGCCAGGCGTTCCTGCAGAAATTTCCCAAGAGCACGCTCGCTCCGGTGGTGGCCTTCACGCTGGCGGAAAACAACTTCTTCCGCGCGGCCGCCCTCGAGAAGACGCCCCCGTCCCCCGAACGCACCAAGCAACTCGCGGCGCTTTACGACGAAACCCTGAAGCGCATGCAAGTCGTGCTCGATAAATATCCCGAGTATCCCAAGATCTTGCTCGTTCGCGATTCGATCGGCCTCACGAACTATCGCAAGGGCGATTTCGAAAAAGCGTACAAGGCCTGGAACGAGATCCCCGCCCCCGACCGCGCCGGCGAACTCACGCACGTGACGTTCCTGATGGCCGACTGCGTTCTCCGGCAAACGCCGACGTCCCTCGCCGCCGACGCCGACGCCATCGCCACCGGCAAACTCGAAGAGCAACTCAAGAACGCCTCCGAGCTTCTGGAAGGTTTCATTTCCGCCAACCCCAAGAGCGTCAGCGCGGCCGACGCCTTGCTCAAACTCGGCCTCTGCCAACAACGCCGGGCCAGCCTGTTTAGCGACGCCAAGGACAAGCAAGCCATCCTCGGCGCGGCACGCGTGTCCTATGAGAGGCTCGCCAAAGATTTCCCTGCCCATCCGCTCGTGCCCAACGCCGTTTTCGAGCGAGCCCAAGTCATGGTGCAGC
>JBAXFO010000737.1:0-2986 GCA_037139885.1 Planctomycetota bacterium | reverse complement strand
GGCTTACCGAAGTCATCCGATGCAAATGGAAAGCCGAGCGTGCGCTGTAGTACTAGCAGCTGTTAGCTCGTGCTCATTTCTTTTCTATTCGTTCTTCGCTGAACAAAGATACAAGCCATGTTTCAATGACGGACTCTCCAAACCTCTCAGGTGAAGCTTTCCGGACATTCCAGCAGGTAAATCATTGAGTTCGTGATTGTAAGCGAAGATACGTTCGACCTTCAACGAAACGGGCCATGTATCCG
Organism: Planctomycetota bacterium; assembly: GCA_037139885.1. Classification (GTDB taxonomy): domain Bacteria; phylum Planctomycetota; class Planctomycetia; order Gemmatales; family Gemmataceae; genus JAIEPT01. The sequence goes on along the minus strand of JBAXFO010000737.1, from coordinate 2,741 downwards.
ATGGGGCATTGGGCGAGCAAAGTATCGTGAAATCGCTGCCGATTTCGACAGGACCACATTCGACGATGCCGGTGAGGATCGTTTCCGAGCCCAATTGCGTAACTTCATGGATCAAGAATTTCGTCATGATTTGAAATCAATTTGAAAGACCGATCGATAACAAAGCTGTCTCCGTTCTCCATTCGGAAGATGCGGTGACATTCGTGTCAGTTCTTCTTAAACCCCGGCCCCTGATTGAACAGCTCGCGAATCGCCGCCGGAGCGTAGCGCAACTGCAGCGTCACCCATGGCTCCGCAGCGGCATCGAGCGGCGTCGCCTCCACTTTCACGGACGTCGCCCCGCGCCAGTTCGCGTCGCGCAGCATGTCCTCGAGCGCCTTCATCCCTTTCGGGGCTCCCGCCAAGACTTGACCCAGAACCACGATGTCTTGATCGGTCTTGATGTTCAGCGTCAGCGCCTTCGCGTTGAGCAGCGGCCGATAGGGTTCGATTTTCGCGCCGGTGAGGCTGAGAAAATCGGCCAGGCCCGACGCCGGAGCGAGGTCGGCCGCCAGCCAGGCGATGCTTTGCTTGTCGACGCGCTCCTTCACAAGCGCCTGGATCGTGGCGGATGAGCCTTCGAGCTTTGGTCGCGGCCGCACGGGAATCGCTTCGAGATCGTCGAGCGGGCGCGGTTCGAAGTGGAACAGGAACGCCAGGTAACGGTCGCTCATGCACCAGACCACGCCATCGCCGACATACGGCAGCGGAAAGCGAACGAGCGGGCGATTGCGCAGCGAAAGCGCCTTGGCCGGAGCGAACGCCTTCACGACCGCCTGCGGATCATACGGGCTTTTCGTCGCGACGATGACGAAGATCTTCGGCATTTTTTCGGTGAGTTCGATGCCCAGCGAGATCTGGTCGATGTCCTCGAGCGCAAGTCCCGAGCCATTCTTGAGCTGTTCGCGGAGCCAATCGATCGAGCGTGGCGTCTTCTCGAAAACCGCCTCTTTCAGAAGCGGATTGCTGCGCAGCTCGGCGACGTTCACCGCTCCGATGACATTGCACCGCGCCGGCAGCAGTCCGACGGTCAAAAGCTCGTCGGGCGCCTGCTCGGTCGGTTCGCTGACCACAAAACCCTTCTTGAAATCGTTCTGCCGGCGAAACGATTGCGTCCAGAAGGCGTAGCCGATGGTGACGGCCGTCATGAGCGTCATGACGCCGAGCACGGTCAACAGCGTCAACCGTTTGCCCGGCACAACCAAGGGCGTGGGCCGGGGTGGAGCGAGCGATCCCAGTCGGCTGATGAGCGCCGGGGCCAGCGGAGCCTCGCAGCGCGGGCAGATCGGCTTGGCGCGATCGGCGACGGCGCTGATCTGGCTATTGCAAAAGGGGCAAACGATCGGGGTTTCGGTCATGCCAGTCTCCGGCCGTGAATGGGGGCGGACGCGCAGAAAACGGTCGCGGCCCCTACCATCAATGTAGGAGCCGAAATGTCTTTCCTCGTCTGGAAGGCTCGTTTACATTAAAAACATCGTTCTGTTCCATTGCGTCCCACGGGTCTCTCTCCATGAAGCGTTTTCTCTGCATCGCCGCTGTTCTCGCGTTTTCACTGCCGGCCAGCGCCCAGGATCCCTGGGTGACTTACAAAGGGGGCGAAGGGCCGGGCAAGGGCAAGAAGGTGGTCCTCGTTTCAGGCGATGAAGAATATCGCTCGGAAGAGATGCTGCCGCAGCTCGCCAAGATCCTCGCCAAACATCAGGGCGTCGATTGCACCGTTCTCTTCGCGGTCGATAAGGACGGCACGATCAATCCCGGCGTCAGCAATATTCCCGGCCTCGAAGCCCTGAAAAACGCCGACCTGCTCGTGCTCTTCACGCGCTTTCGGAATCTTCCCGACGACCAGATGAAACTTTTCGCCGACTATTTCGAATCGGGCAAACCGATCGTCGGTCTGCGCACCGCCACGCATGCGTTCGCGGGGCTCAAGAACCCGGAGTTCAGCAAGTACAACTGGAACAACAATGGCGCCAGTTACAAGGGCGGCTTCGGCCGGCAGATTCTCGGCGAAACCTGGGTCAATCATCACGGCGCCCACGGCTCGCAAGCGACGCGCGGCATCCTCGCCCCGGGAGCGGAGAAACATCCGATCTTGAAGGGCATCAAGGACGGCGACGTCTTCGGGCCCACGGACGTTTACGGCGTCAACCTGCAGAGCGATTGCACGCCGCTGGTGCTCGGTCAGGTGGTGGCGGGTATGAAGTTCGACGATCCGCCGCTGGCGGGCAAGAAGAACGAACCGATGATGCCCATCGCCTGGACCCGCACCCACAAGGCCAACGGCAAAGACGCCCGCATCTTCACCACGACCACCGCCAACGGCCAAGACTTCGCTTACGAAGGAACGCGCCGACTGACGGTGAACGCCGTGCTCTGGGCGTTAGGGTTGGAAGCGAGCATTCCGGAGCGGACGGTCGTCGATGTGGTGGGAACGTATGAGCCGCTGCCGTTCCGCCCGGGCGGCCATCGCAAAGGCGTCCGTCCAGCCGATGTCAAGTAACCGGCGGATAACAATTCGAGCAAGACCCGAGTACGATGACGAGTAGGAGGATGAGTAGGAAAAAACGCGAGTACGATTGCGATTACGATGATGAGTACGAAGAATTCCCTTCAACCGCGAAAACGCTCGCAAGTCGCCTTTTCCTGATCGTACTCGTACTCGCAATCGTACTCTCGTTTTTTCCTACTCATCCTCCTACTCG
>JBAXFO010000736.1:0-2986 GCA_037139885.1 Planctomycetota bacterium | reverse complement strand
AGGGAACGTTGGCGGTCGATTGCCGCCGCCGAGGTTGGGCGGGTTGGGACGATTAATACCGGGGTTCCCGCCCGGCCGCGAAATTTGCGGAGGATTCGGCCGGGCCGCCGGGGGCGCCGGGCGTGCGACGGGCGCCGCGGGCCGGGCCATCGGCGCCGCCGGACGCGCTGCTGGCGCAGCCGGGCGCGCCACGGGAGCGGGACGTTGCATCTGCGGCGCAGGACGAGGCGCGGGAGCCGCGGCCGGCCGGTGCGGCATGCCGCCCCCACCGCCGCCTCGACCGCCGCCGCCGCGCGGCACGGCGCCTTCCGCCAGGCTCATCAAAGCCGCGCTGACGCCGATCGCCCCCAGGAGATACGCAACTTTCTTCATCGGAAGTCTCCCTGATGGTTAGCGATTGGCCGTGACGCGGGTGTATTTGAGTTCGTGATCGGGAATCGGCTGGCCATCGACCTCGCGCTCCGTCGATTGCCAGGTGAACGAGTTCGGGCCCGTCATGCGAACGTAATTGACGCTCGAGCCGGCCTGCCCCGTCGGCAAGACGCCGGTGGTTTCGCTGGTCCAAACCGCGTTCTTGCGGCTCCAGATCGATTCGCCGAACCCGCCTCGCGAATCGAACGCCCACGACCGCAGCGCCCCCTCGAGCGGATCGAAGCCGATCAACTGCATGACATACAACGTCCCCTTGGCGCTCTTGATCTCGTATTTCATCAGGCCGAATTTGCCGTCGAGTTCCGGCTTCACCGAAAGCTTGACCGTCGTCCCTTTGTCTTCCGCGATCCAGTCGCCGGTCATCCATTCGAGTTCCTTGAGCCCCCGTTCGCCGGCTTGACCCTCAAGCTCCGGCAGATCCCGCGCCGACGCGATCAACCAACGCCCCTCTTTCCGGGTCCAGACGGAGCTGAAACGGTTCGTTTCGAGAGCGCCTCCCGCGGGCGTGAATTCGATCGCTCCATCCATGGTGGCCACATCGGGAGTCAAGAAGCGAAGGTGATCGATGCGGATCCCGCTCTTGCCGGTTTTCAAATCCTTCAAGTTGTCGTCGAAGAGCTTGCCGATGGCGTCGCGACCTTTGAAGATCGTGCCGTTCTCGTCGGTGAAGTCGGCGTCAGGCGTCCAGTTCGCGAGGATGACTTTCAAATCCCCCGACTTCAAGCTGACCCCGTAGGCGTCGACCGCCGCCCGCAGACTTGCCTCGTCCGCCTTGGCCGTGGGCGACGTCGGCCCGCCCGCCCAAAGAAAACCGAGGCTCAATGCCGTCACAACCGCAAGGGGCAACCAGGTCCGCATGATAGGTCTCCAGAAATGACAACGAAAGGTCTGCACACCATCTTGCGTGAGGCCCTGGCGAATCACAAGGACAAAAAACCTTTTCGGCGGCGCCAAAGTGCAGCCCGCTGTTCTGGGGCAGGTGTGCGGCTCCAAAAAGGAAATCGCATGCCGTCGTGAATCGCCCAAGCCGAGCCTATATCGTCCGCGTGAAACGAAGATGAGCGGAACGCATCAGCGCTCTCGGTCCGGCGGCACGAAGCCGCGGCGCATGGTGTTTTCGGTGATGGTTCGCGGAATCAGAAACTGTAATAGATAATCGGGGCCGCCGGCTTTGCTGCCGATGCCGGAGAGTTTGAAGCCGCCGAAGGGTTGGCGGTGGACCAGGGCGCCGGTGATCTTGCGGTTGATGTAGAGGTTGCCGACGCGGAACTCACGCTTCACCCGGCGAATGTTCTCCGGACTGCGGGAGAAGAATCCCCCCGTGAGGGCGTACGAGACGTCGTTCGCGATGGCGAGCGCTTCGGTCAAGTCTTTCGCCTTCAGCACGGCGAGAACGGGGCCGAAGATCTCTTCCTGAGCGAGCGTCGACTGAGGGGGCGCCTCAGCGAAGATGTGCGGGGCGACGTAAAAGCCTTCGTTGGTCAAGAACCCCAGGTCGCCGGCGAACGCGAGTTTCGCTTCGTCCTTTCCCTTGGCGATAGCCGCGATAATGCGGTCGCGGGCTTCGAGATCGATGACGGGGCCGATGGCGCAGCCGGGGTCTTCCGCGGGCCCGATCTTTCGGCTCCGCGTCGCTTCCACGATGCGTTCGAGGAATTTCTCGTAGACCGCTTCGACGACGATCGCCCGCGAACAAGCCGAGCATTTTTGGCCCTGATAGCCGAACGCGCTCGCGGCCACGCCCGCCACCGCCTCATCGAGATCCGCGTCGTCGTCGACGATGATCGCATTCTTGCCCCCCAGCTCGGCGATCAATTTCTTGATGTGCGTTTGGCCCGGAGAGAGCACGGCCATTTGCTTGTTGAGGACCATGCCGACGCCGCGCGACCCGGTGAAGGCGATCAACGCGACATCGCGATGCTCGGCCAAGGTCGGCCCGATCTCTTCGCCGACTCCCGGGAGGAAATGGACGACTCCCGCCGGCAAGCGGATTTCCTGAAACACCTCCATCAACTTCGCGGCGACGACGGACGATTGTTCCGCAGGCTTCATGATGACGGTGTTGCCCGTGACGAGGGCGGCGGTCGTCATGCCGGTCAAGATGGCGAGCGGAAAATTCCAGGGAGCGATGACGACGGTGACGCCGCGGGGGTCGTACTGCGTCGCGTTTTCTTCGCCGGGCAGATCGACGTGCCGGGGCGACGCAAGCCGGCGCATCTCGCGGGCGTAATAGACGCAGAAATCGATCGCCTCGGCGACATCGGCGTCGGCCTCGCGCCATTGTTTGGCGCATTCGTAAACCTGCCAGGCGGCGAACTCGAACCGCCGGCGGCGCATGACGGCTGCGGCGGCGTCGAGATAATCGGCGCGACGTTCCGCCGGCGTCTCGCGCCAGGCGGGCAAAGCGGCCGCGGCGACTTCGATCGCCCGCGTGGCCTCGGCCGCGGAAGAGCGTTGGCAGCGGCCGACGACTTCGCGGGAATGCGAGGGGTTGAGCGAATCGAACCATGTCGTGGCCGAGGCTGTCTGGCCGCCGACGATCGCGGGATAATCT
>JBAXFO010000735.1:0-2992 GCA_037139885.1 Planctomycetota bacterium | reverse complement strand
GATCATGGCATCGTCCGAACTGACCACCAGTATCGACCTGGCGACTTTAGCAAGAGTTACTTCATCGAATCTTCGATCCTGGCGAACGGCTACGAGTTGATTCCCGCGTCGGACAAGAAGCTCAACGCCAGAATCCTCTACCACCGATCCAAGAAACAGAGCCTCGAACTCAAGCGAGATGATGTTCAAACGCCTATTCTCAAATATCTCCGCGATTGGAGCATCAAGCTGGACTTCCAGATTACCGATCAGATCCCCACAAAAAATCTCGAACCTTGCATTCTCCTCCATACCAAGCAGCCAGACTTTTGTCTTGATCGGAATGGAAGTGGACGAATCTATTCCCCTTATACTCGTCTGAAAGCCAAACTGAGAAGCAATATCCTTTGCCAAGGTAAGAGTCTCTTCAATATCGATATAGCCAATTCTCAATGTCTTTTCCTTTTGAAACTCTTCAAGGAGAGTGTCTATTTCAAAGAATCTCTTCTCATTGAGGAAGAAGAAGAGAAAGAGGAAAAGGAGAAGGTAAAGGATGATAAATTAGTATTAAACAAGTTTTGTTCCAGTTCTCCTCCTCCCCTCCTTCGGGGGCTATGTAACACCAAGACTACGCCAAATATGGTTGAAGTTGTTGCAAAGATGGGACTTAGGACGACTTCTTTTGAAGAAGTGGTTGAGGAAGGCAAACTATACGACCTCTTTGCAATGGTGTTGAATGAATGTGAAGGAATGGATGCAGTGAAGCATTACGTTTTGAAGACTTGCAATGACAGAGAAGGATCATTGGTGTCGCGTAAGGACATCAAGAAGGCAATGTTTCGAGATGTCCTGTTCGGGAAGAGCAATAACAGGAAGTTCTGCAAGTTGTTTCGGTCGCTATTCCCTGAAGTGCTTGAATTCATTGAAGAACTCAAGAAAGAGGACCACAAGAGGCTGTCCTTTGAACTGACGAAGGAAGAATCGAAATACATGTATCTTCAGGTCATTCAAAGGCTCAAGGACCATCATTCGGAGATTCCAGTGGTGACAATTCACGACTCGATCATGACTACCGAGGACAATTTGGCGGAGGTCCAGAGGATCATGCTCGAAGAATTCGCCCGATTAGGGCTTAAAGCCACCCTGAAGTGCCAAGGGGCAGTGTGAGCCGTTTTGGGCGTCACAATGCGGTAGAAGCGATCCTGGATTAAATAAAAATAGGAGGATGAGATGAGTGAGAAGAGCATTTTGGAAGAGAATGGGAATGGACGGGCGACAATTGTCGTGTTTGGCAGGGGGATGCCGAATGCGGAGATATTCAGCTGCGTCACGAATGTTGACAAAGTAATCGCCAGTCACGGCGGTGAACGATGTTTTGGCTGGATGATCGTCGATCAGCGATGGTATCAGGCGTTGAATGCACATTGCGTTTGGCGAGACGGCGACGGGCATCTATGGGCATCTATGGGATGTCGGGTCTGACCCCTTCTCCTCCCCGCTCTTGATTTCGGCACGGCGAGCCAGTAGACTGCATCTTACGCTCGGCAACGGGTCGGGCGGCTGTCATCCCTTTTTCTGAAGGAGTATCGCCATGAAGCGCTTGATGATCGCGGTTGCTTCAGTTGTTTGTTTTCTCGGCCTATCTTCAACGATGGCTGCCGATAAAAAGGACAAGAAAGAACCGATAGTCCTTAAGAGCAAGGCCCAACTTACTGATTTCGCAGACAATACAGTAAACTACAAAGAAAAACTCATCACAATGGAATTGGAGTATAATGCTAGAAAACCGTTGCGAGATGGTATACGTCCCGGCGGGCCGATTATGAGATATCCATTTTATTCAGTAGGTGGCAATTTTGATATCCAGATTGATGTTAGTCTTAATTTTGATAGTGCGGAATATAAGAAAGCGGAGGATTTGCCCAATGCGAATTCTGGAGATCGACTCTTAGTTACCTTTTTTTGCGACAACGGCAGTCTAAAGGACCGGAACCGAGCAATTAAGATAGTTCGCCCGAAATAGGGCGACCGACTCGCCCACGGGGCATTTCGTTCACCCTAAAAGAGAAAAGGGGCGATGCCTTAAGCACCGCCTCCACGAGTCCTTGCTGGCAAGCTCCGTAGGGGCGACCTCTTTCGCCGAATCTCAATTTTCGGTCCTCAACCCATTGCGGGATACGGTTGTTCATCATAGGATGCTTTGATGGGTTCGCCAATCGTGGGGGCGATGGCCGCAAGAGCCAACGCTGGCCGAGAGTGACCGCCGAAAATGACTCCGTATCACAGCCAGTATTGGGCTGCTGCACTGACGCTCAAGGGTGCCGCTGGAAGCGTCGAGGGTCTCTCACGCTCGATTGCGAATGCCAGGGTCGATCTCAACCCCCATCAAGTCGATGCCGCCCTTTTTGCCCTGCGTTCGCCTCTGTCGAAGGGGACCATCCTCGCTGACGAAGTTGGACTCGGAAAAACTATCGAGGCGGGCATCGTCATCGCCCAGCGGTGGGCCGAGCGGCGGCGGCATGTGCTGCTGATCGTCCCCGCAACCCTTCGCAAACAATGGCAGCAGGAACTCGAAACGAAGTTCTACCTGCCGACAACTGTTCTCGACGCCAGCGTTTTTCGGCGGATGCAGGTGGCGGGAACAACGAATCCCTTCGACTATCCCGACCACATCGTTCTTTGCTCTTACCAATTCGCAGCCGCAAAGCGTGCCGAGGTCGCCAGCGTGCCTTGGGATTTGGCCGTCATCGACGAAGCACACCGCCTCCGCAACGTCTTCCGCCCTTCCAGCAAGATCGCTCGTGCCATTGCCGAGTCGCTTGGCGGAACGCCGAAACTTCTCCTCACCGCTACGCCCCTGCAAAACTCACTGATGGAGCTTTACGGCCTGGTGAGCGTCGTCGATGACCACATTTTCGGCGACCCCGAATCGTTTCGCGACCAGTTCGTTCGGTCCACCGATGACCAGCAGCGTAACCGCCAACTTCGAGAACGACTTCAACCAGTGTGCATT
>JBAXFO010000734.1:0-2993 GCA_037139885.1 Planctomycetota bacterium | reverse complement strand
GGCCGAATGGGAGACGCGTTACGCCGTCACGCGCACGTACTGGAGCGTGCAATACGCCCATCAGCAACGGAACGTGATCGATAGCGTGATCGACAAACTTAAGAACGCCTCCGACAAGGCCAAGCGCTTCGTCGATGCCGGCGATCCGAACATCAAGGTGAATCAGATCGACGTCGACACCTTGCTTCTGAATCTCGAATTCGCCAAGGCCAAACGGGCTGAAGCGGCGACGGGCATGGAGAAGGCCACGGCCGGCCTCCGCGAAGCGATCGGTCTGGGTTTGAGCGAGCCGCTCGCCATCGCCGTCGAACCGCTGCCGCCGCTGGTGGAGAATATCGATAAAGACGCGTTGATCGCTTATGCCCTCGCGAACCGTGCGGAGATGACCCAGGCTGTGCTCACGAAGGAAGTCGTCGATCTCGAAGCCACCGCCCAGCACTGGAGCTTCAACCCGACGACCAAGACCTTCGCCGCCGCGTCGGACATTCACGCGAAGCAGATTCCCCAGGGCGTCGCCAACGGCGAATATCGTCCGGGCGGCCCGCTGCCGGAAATGCCGGTTTACCTCGTGGGCACGAAAGCCGAACGCATCCATCGCGCTCACGACTTCGCCAACCGCGCCCAGGCCGTGGTCGACAAGGCTCAGAACCTGATCGCGCTAGAAGTCGAAGCGTCGTACTTGAAATGGAAAGAAGCGGCCGAGAAGATTCGCAACCTGCGGAACACTCCCGACGCCTCGGCCAAGATCGCCTCGAAGGTTCGCGGCCGGTTCGATTCGGGCAACGTCAGCGGCGAAGAACTGCTGCGAGCCCAGACGCTCGAAGATTACGCCCGCTCGCAATACACCGAAGCTCTCTTCAACCACATCCTCGCTCTGGCGGCTCTCGAACGATCGACGGCCGGCGGCTACCGCATCCCGCGCTAGGCGATTGCGGCGGAGGAGGAGAGAGGACACGACCCGATACGAGCTGCGGTTCCGGGCGTCAAAACCCTGGAGCCGCAGCGTCACGAAAGCTGCGCATCACGACGCCCCTCGCCTCGTGAATCAACAACCGAGCCTCTTGGGAAGCGGAGCTTCTCGAGAGCGATGTCGTCAGGCGGAGCCTGCGACTGTTGGCCACTCAGGGACGGAAGCTGCGCGAAAACGAACTCCTCACCGCTTCACCTCAGGGGATCTCATGAACGTGTCCATGCTCCTTTCCGCATTGCTCATGACCGGCAACCCGCCGGCGCCCCCCGTCCTCATTCCGCCCGAACCCGATGTCGTGCGCATCGCCATGGTGCAAACGCTCTTCGCCGACGTACCTGTGCCGATCGTCAATTTGCTCACGCCGCCGTTCAAAAGCTTGATGAAAGACTTCACCGGCTTGAACGGTCAGTCCGGAGCCGGCGGCGATGCGTATGAAATCGCCAATGGCCTGATGGAGGGCAAGGTCCATCTTGGCGTCTTCCATGGCGTCGAGTATGCCTGGGTGTCGCGTAAATATCCCGAACTCAAGCCGCTCATGATCGCGGTCAGCAAATATCACAGCCTCAAGGCCCACCTCGTCGTTCACGGCGATTGCCCGTGCACCGAGTTCGCGGAGCTGAAGGGGAAAGACCTGGCCGTGCCGTTCCGGGCTCGCGAACATCTCCGGTTGTTCGTCGAAAAGAACTGTCAAGTGAGCGGCCAATGCGATCCCAAGTCGTACTTCAACGCCGTGACCAAGCCCGCCAACGCCGAAATCGCCCTGGACGACGTGCTCGGCGGCAAGTCGTTTGCCGCGGTCGTCGATACGCTCGCCCTGGAGAATTACGCCGAAGTGAAGCCGGGCTGCTTCAAGCGCCTCAAGACGATGAAGGAATCGGACGCGTTTCCGACCGCCGTCATCGTTTATCGGGAAGGCACTCTGAGCGCCGCGACGCTGAATAAGTTCCGTCAGGGCATGATCAGCGCCAACAAGAGCGATCGAGGTCGCGATCTGATGTCGCTGTGGAAGCTCACCGGGTTCGAAGCGGTTCCGGCCGACTACGAACAACGTTGTGCCGAGATTGTGCAGGCGTATCCCGCTCCGATTCGCGCCACGGCTGTGTCGCGTCCACGCGAGTAAGGCCACGCTGAGTTCGCGATGTTCGACCACAACGGCCGGCCGCAATACCTCGTCGATCAGGACATCAGCCCGATCGCCGAACTGGCGTAAACCGTTGGGCCGCGGTCTGATCGCGGCGTGCCGAGTCAAACGATGAATCCGCAGCGTGGCCCAAACCACCCTGCGGATTCTTCATTTTCCCTGACCGCCGATCGCACTGGTTTCCAACCCTCACTTTCCGGTATGATCGCAGGCGAAGATCTCACCAGCTTTTCGAGGGCGACATCCGATGGCTGCCAACACCGCGCGGGAGCACTATATCCCCCTTCGCCAAACCGACCTGGTTTACCTGCTCGCGAACGAACCGGGACTCGCCGCCGACAAGGCAGGCTCGTTCCGCCGCTTTTGCGAAATCTTGTCGGCCACGCTCCATTTCGAATACAAACGGCTTTACGACGCCCTTAAAGACACCTATTCCCCGTTCGACCCCGAGACGGCGACGGTGGCCGTGCAGACGTTCCCGGAAGAAGACCGCCTCCAGGTGCTCGATCAACTCTTTCGCGATGTCGACGAACTGATGCGCAAGGCGAATTTCGTCCCGCTCAGCCGGAGCGACATCGAACGCGCCGCGACGATGCGCAGCGACGGCGGCATCAACATGGAGGTCGATTTCAGCCTCTTCGAGAAGGTGCAGCTTTACATGCGCGGCAACGCGATCGTCAAACGCACGCGCCGGCCGTGGTATCGTTTCTGGAAAGAAGAGTCGGTGGAAGTGCCGGTGTATCAGCGTCTTGCTCTCGTCATCAAACTCAAGAAGAGCCCGCGCTTTCCGAAATCGGTCGACACGGACGATGTCTTCTTGAAGTATCTGAAGGACATTCCGCAGGCCGACATCGAAATGCTCCTGCCCGGCGCCCGCATCGT
>JBAXFO010000733.1:0-2995 GCA_037139885.1 Planctomycetota bacterium | reverse complement strand
GTCGAAGGCCTGACGCGCGACAACGTCCGCATTATCGACGCCAGCGGTCGGCTCCTCTCCGATCAACGCGATCCCGATTCGGGCATGATCGGCTCCGTCATGGAACAACGCAAGGAAGTCGAGCAGTACCTCGCCAGCGAGGCGGAGAAGATGCTCGCTCATGTGATGGGGCCGGGCCGGGCGATCGTGCGCGTCACCGTCGATATGAACACGAAACATTTTCGCGAGAAGAAAGAAATCATCAACGCCGAGGGCCGCGTCACCAAGACCGAAAAGACAACCGTCAACAAGACGAATTCGAACGCCGCCGGCAAGAGCGGCCCCGTCGGCTCCACCAGCAATCTCGGCCGCGGCGGTCCCGCATCGAGCGGCGGCGGCGGCGTGAACAGCACCCAAGAAACGCAACAATCCGACTACGATTACCCACGCACCTTCCAGGAAATCGACAACAAACACGGCTCTATCGAACGGCTCACCGTGGCGGCCTTCGTCGACCCTTCGACGATGAACGGCGACCAGCCGATGACGGTGGCCGAGGTCACCGAAATCATCAAGAAGGCCGTCGGGTTCAAAGCGGATCGCGACGAGATTCAGGTGAACTCGGTCAAGATGCCGACGTTGGCCCCGGTCGAATTCCCGGTCGAAGACAACATCACCGCCCAGCGCTGGCAGACGGTTTTAGGCATTGTCAGGTACGTGTCCATGGGCATGGTCGCCCTGTGCGCGTTCCCGATCATCTGGGCCTTGTTCCGCCGCCGCATCGCGCCGCCGACCCCCGCGACCGCGCCCAGCGCCGCGCCGCAAGTCGACAAGATGAAACGACTCTCCGAGGCATTGGAGAGAAATCCCGAAGGCCTCGCGAAAGTGCTCACGCAGTGGATCGAACGCTCGGAAACCGCGGACCGCAAAGCGGCTTGATGAACGCGGAGCCCGCGACCTGCTCGCTACTAGGAGACCGACCCGACCGCCATGGCAACGCGACAACTCACTGGCCTCGAAAAGGCCGCCGTGCTTTTGAAATGCCTTCCCACCGAGGCGGTGGAGAAGGTGCTCAAGCATTTGTCGCCCAAGAATTCGTCGCTCATGACCAGCGAACTCACCAAGGTCGACCGCTGGCCCGACCTCGTGGACCTGCAAGCCGGCGTGCTCGACGAGACCATCGCGATCATGAACGACGCACCCCCAGCCCGCGAAGTCCGCGAAGCTCCCGCGACGCCAGCGCCGGCCGTCGAAAAGAAGACGCCTGCCGCGAAAGTCGACGTCCGCATCGACGCCCGGCCCGAGCCCGCGATTCTGAAACTGGCCCCGACCAACGACGCCAACCCGCTGCAAGCGATCTCGCGTCAGCCGCCGGAACTGCTCGCTCTGGCTCTGGCCGGCGAAAGCGCCCGCACGCTCTCGCTGCTCATGAATCGCCTCGACATCGATCTCGCCGCCGAGATCTACAAGCGGCTCCCCCCGGCGAAACGCATGGAAATGTCAATGCGGTTCGCGACGCAGCCGGTCGTCAGCGATGTCGTTTTGCAGCGCATCGCCGACGGTGTCATGAAGAAATGTCAGTCGATCGCCGCATCGTCGAGCGCTGCCACCGCGGGCGACGGCGGCCCCGAAAAGCGCATGGCCATCCTGCTCCGCGGCCTCGAACGCACGGAGCGAACCGAAACGCTGACCGCCATCGAAGGCGCCGATGCCGGCATGGCCGAACGCATCAAGGCGATGCTCTACACGTTCGACGACATCATGCGCATCGAGAAATCGTCGATTCAAAAACTGCTCGCCGAGATCGACACGAAGTCGCTCGCTCTCGCCCTCGCCAGCGCCGGGGCCGACATCCAGCAGCGCATCCTGTCGAATCTTTCGAAGCGAGCCCAGGAATCTCTCAAGGAAGAAATTGAACTCTCGGGCAACGTGCCGCCTTCGAAATCGAAGCAGGCCCAGCAGGTGATCGTCGAAGCCATCCAACGTCTCGATCAACGCGGCGAACTGGTCATGATGGAATGACCCCAGGGAGGAACGAGTTATGTCGAGCTTGCACCGACACACCCTGACGCTCCCCGGCCGACTCTCCGGCGTCGCCCCCGCGCCGCTCGTCAGCGCCGTCCCCGAGCCGCCGGCGCCGCCGAAAGTCGACGACGGCATCGCCTGGAAATCGTTTCAGACCGGACTCGACGCCGCTCTCGCCGACGTGCGGACCTGGCGCCGCGATGTCGGCAGCGAACTGGCGCGCGTCAGCGTCACTCTGGCCACGGCCATCGCGGAACGCCTGCTCGAAACCGAAATCGCCGTCAACCGCCAACGCCTCGATCGCATCGTGCAGCGTTCGCTCGAACAAATGCAGGCCGCCCAGGCGATCGTCGTCCGCGGCCATCCCGACGATCTCTCGCTCTTGCGGCGTCAACTCGACGCCCACAGCCTCATCGGCCACAGCGACGATCTCGTCCTCCGCGCCGACGCCACGCTGAAACGCGGCCAACTCAAAATCGAAACCGACGAATGGTTTCTGGAATGGGACACGCAGCGCTGCGTGAGCGAGCTCCACGAACTCTTGCAGGAGGCGATCGTCGCCGACGAATAACCGATGACCAAAGCCGCCATCCCACTCGCCCTGAGGCAACGTTTGACCGACACGATCGGCCGGTATCAACCGGTGCGCGTCGGCGGCCGCGTGATCAGTTCGCGGGGGCTGATGCTGACATGCCGGATTCCCGCGGCCGTGAACGATTGCTGCGAAATCATGACCGGGCAAGCTACGAGCTGCCTCGCCGAGGTCGTCGGCTTCGCGAACGATCTCGCGTATCTGTTCCTGTACGAGAACGGCGATCAGGTGAAGCCGAACATGCTGGTCGTCAATCGCGGCCGCGGCATTCAAGTTCCGAGCGGCCCGGGGCTTTTGGGCCGCGTCATCGACGGCATCGGCAGGCCGCTCGACGCTCTCGGCCCGCTGCGGGATTGCCGGTATCATCATCCGCGTATCGCCGCGCCGTCGCCGCTGCAG
>JBAXFO010000732.1:0-2997 GCA_037139885.1 Planctomycetota bacterium | reverse complement strand
CCATGATGCGGCGCTGTAGAGTTCGGCAACCGACGGAACCGGCGTCTCCTCGTCCGTTTCGACGATGACGCGAACACGCATATTTCCGGTCAAGCTCAGCAGATTGTAGACAACATCGAAGCGCCGTTCGCGCTCGGGAAAATCGACGCCGGCAATGTCCATCAACTGCTTGAATTGGCAATTCGGATCGTCGCGCAGCAGCGCCAACACCTTGACGATGCGGTCGCGTTCGGCCACGGAGAGCTTGAGCCGTTTCGCGATGACCTGAGCCATGCGGGCGCCGACGTGTTCGTGGCTGTAGAAGGTGTAGCGATCGGCGGTCCGTCCCACGGTGCGCGGCTTGCCCACATCGTGCAGCAACGCCCCCAGCGCCAGCGTGAACGAGACCTCGGGCCCAAGGGCGTCGAGCACGGCCATGACATGGCCCCAGAGATCGCCCGTCGGCGCTTGCGGCAGCCCTTGCGGCAAGCCGCGCATGGGCACAATCTCAGGCATGATCGCCTGGGCCAAACCGAGATCGAGCAGAAGATTCAACGCCCGCACCCGGCTTGGATCGGGCAACATCTGCCGGAGCTCATTCGCGATCCGCTCGGCGCTGACGACTTTGATCTGGTCGGCCATTTCCCGAATGCCTGCTTCGGTCGCCGGGTCGATGCGGAAATCGAACCGCGACGCGATGCGCACGGCACGGACGAGCCGGAGCTTATCTTCTTTGAACCGCACGCGTGGATCGCCGATGGCCCGCAGACATTGGGCCGCCAGATCGGCTTGACCGCCGACAAAATCGTGCAGCGTGGCCGCGATGGGATCGAAGAACATGCCGTTGACGGTGAAGTCGCGTCTTTGAGCGTCTTCTTCCGGAGTCGAGAAGACGACCTCATCGGGACGTCGGCCATCGCTGTACGCCCCATCGGAGCGAAACGTCGCGACTTCGACCGTGGGATGCCCCCAGTCTTGCCGCGGGCCGATGACATCGATGACGCCGAAGCTCGCGCCGATGGCGACGGAGTGGCGAAAAAGCTCCTGGACTTGTTCGGGCCGGGCGTCGGTGGCGACGTCGTAATCTTTCGGCGTGCGCTGCAACAGTTCGTCGCGCACGCAACCCCCGGCCCAGAGAGCGCGAAACCCGGCCCCCTGGAGGCGTTTGACCACGTCGATGGCGAATTCGCGTTCGGTCATGATGTCGAGCATGCGAGGCGGCGCATCATTCCACGCGCCCCGCTTCTTCCTCCGCAGCCGGCGCGACGGCTTCTTCCCGCTGCCAAAGATAGAGCACATTGCGGCCATACGTCCGCCGCTCCCACGACGCGAATTCCGGCCGTTCGTCGATCGGCGAACCTCGCTCCGATTGCAGGACGATCACCGAGTCCGGCGCCACCCGTTCTTGCAGCTGAGCGATCGCGTCGACCAAGACTTCGGGCCGCTTCTGCAAATCGGCGAAGGGCGGACTGATGAACACGTTGATCGGTTCGCGGGGAGCTTTGAACGACGACACCCAGCGATAAGAATCGGTCCGGAAGAGTTTGGCCGTCTTCATGAGATCGAATTTTTTGAGATGCCCGAGCACGGCGTCGGCGAGGCTGAAATCGCGTTCGATGAAGAACGCCCCCTTGGCGCCGCGCGATAGCGCCTCCATGCCGTTGACGCCCGTGCCGGCGAAAATGTCGACGAAGAGCCGATTGGGGACCGCGTTGCCCAGGATGCTGAACAAGGCCTCGCGCACCATTTGCGGCGTCGGACGCATGTCTTCGGAGACCTGAACAGAAAGCTTGCGCCCACGTAGGCTGCCCGCGACAATGCGAAGTTCGGTTTTCATGAACTCTCTCAAAAGCGCCCGGCGCAAGAAACGCGGAGCGATCGGCCGTGCGAAACTGTCTCTTTCATTATTACGAGGGCGAACGCGCAAACATTCATGGCGCGCAGAGATTTTTGACAAATTGCGATTTTCGGCTTTGACGAGATGCGGAATCGTGATAAGCTAATATTACGGATTCGTAAGAATTTACGGATCCAAGTCGGGCCGAATACGGTTTTGAGGAAGGCAGCGTCCTCATCACGGGTTCGGCTCGACGTTTTTGCGCGCCCCGCCAAGTCTTCCCAACTCTAGCAGAGTCTGCGTAGCGTCCTACAAATCGCGACGGCATTGTCCGTATGCCCTTAAACTCGGCGAACGCGGGTCATACAACGATCCTCGATACGAATTTTCGCCCACAACGACTTCGGCCGGGCATGTTCGAGGTTCGCTTTCATGCGCGATGTGCTTTACTGTCCGGGCTGCCAGCGGCGCTTGCAATTCCCCGACGAGGCCCTGGGCAGGGCGGTGCAGTGTCCCAGCTGCCAGCGCGTCTTCACGGCCGAGGTGAACCTGACCACTCCCCCCGCGTCGGCCCTCGCCAAATCCGTCGCCGCCCCTGCTCGGCCCACGTCACGTTCGTACGACGATCCCGAGCTCGACAAGGCCCGCGGCACGAGACGCGACGGGGACGACGACCGCACCCGCGGCCCGCGTCGACCGGCGCCGCACCGGGGGGGCGAAATTCTCACCTTCGGTTTGCTCGCGCTGTTACCATGCTGTTTGACGTCGGTGATCTTCGGCATCATCGCCTGGATGATGGCCAATTCGGATCTCGCCGAGATGCGTTCCGGCCGGATGGACCGCGAGGGGGAAGGTTTGTCTCAGGCGGGGCGGGCTTTGGGCATTGCGGGCCTGATCCTGTGGCCTGGGATTGTCACCTGCGGAGTGTCGTTTAACCTTTTCGGCCGGTGAGGGCGACGGCGCAGGGAAGGGTTGCGAGGAAGAAACCGTTAACAATCGATAATTGCCCGCGATTTTGTCAATTTGCGCGCCTTTTCCTTGCGAAAAGGAAGCCGGCTTTGGATAATGTTGTCGCCAGCCTCAACGACGTGCGCTTCGCGTGAAAGGATCCTTTCGAGATGATTGCATTCAGCTGTACCAATTGCGGCCGCACCCTGCGCGCCACTCCGGAGATGGCCGGC
>JBAXFO010000731.1:0-2999 GCA_037139885.1 Planctomycetota bacterium | reverse complement strand
CGCCCCGGCGCAAAGCGGGCGCCGCGGCCGCGGCGCCCGCTTTGCGCCGGGGCGATTTCCCCGTCTCCCCCTTGGCGAGCGCGACCATGCGTTTGACGGCGTCTTCGGGGGCCGCAGGCGGCTCGCCGAGCACCAAGGAAAGCATCTGATGGCAGGCGGCGACTTCGGCCAGATGCACGTCCGACGCCAGGCAGATGCGTTCGAGCTCTTCGGCGAGTTCGGGGGTGATTTCGTTGTCGAGATATTCCGCGATGGTGTTGGGGTCCATGCGGTTCGTCGGCGGGGGCACGGTGAGCCGGCGCCGACGAATGACGTTCTTGATGCGTTCGACGATCTCCTGAGCGGGCTCGCTTTCCGCCAGCTTCGCCCCCATGAGCTTCGCCTCCGAAGGCGGCAAAGTGTCGTCGAGATACGCAAGCAAAGTCCGCAACGTCAACCGCATGAGAAAGCTCCTGGAACTTGGGACGCTTCTATATGTGGAGAACCGGGGCGGGTTTCGTTCAACAAAATGGTTTTTTTCCAAAATCGCCGGCTTGACCGGTCTTTCGCGAACGAGACGGGGAACCGTTCGAGCCCCCCCTTGAAGAGAGGGGAGAGGGGCAGAAGGCCATGAAGGCCGATAGCGAAGAAACGATCAAGGCGACTCATCTCATGATCTCCGACATTCTTGCGAAAGAATTTCCCGAAGACCATCCGACTTGATTTGCGCCCATCTCCGTGGG
The DNA here is from genome assembly GCA_037139885.1 of Planctomycetota bacterium. GTDB lineage: Bacteria > Planctomycetota > Planctomycetia > Gemmatales > Gemmataceae > JAIEPT01. Next base: position 2,277 of record JBAXFO010000731.1, on the reverse strand, counting down.
CATCCAAATGGCCGAACGCCGGCGATCCTGTCGCGCGCGTTCGGCCTCCACGAATCTCATCACTTCGCATCATCCAAAACCCGATTCTTGCCGTTCGAAGCTCTGGTCGATGAAACGGGAAGCTACCTCGCGGAAACGACGCGCTGCGAGTATCTGTCGAGCGGTCGCGATCTACTTCGCCCCGAAGACAAACTCGCGCAGGGTGTCGTCGTTTTCGCAGGGCCCGATTTCAAAGCGTCCAGCGCCGAGCGCCAGACTCTCGCGGCCCATTTGCTCGGCAAGACCCCGCCCAATCCTCGGCCCCCTTCACCAAATGGTCGTCCTCGCGAAAGCTCCCATCGAAACACGTTTGCTTTTTTCGTAAGGGTGTTTACAATCGACCTGCGCCCCTCTTCCAGCGAAGAGGAGGCGCCCATCCGCAGGCCCCCTGTCGAATCGCCGAGGTGAAAAACGATGCGAAACTTCTTGTTCGTCGGATTGCTCCTTTTGGCCCCTCTCGCGACTCACGCTCAAGAACTTCCCGAAGATCTGGCGTCGGTCCCCGGCAACGCGATCGGGTTCGCCCATTTCCGCCTGGAGGACCTTTCCAAGACGGCGTATTTCAAAATGTATGCCGATCTCCTCGCGAAAGCGGGACCGGAATTGAACGCCATCTTGAATTCGCGAATCGCTCCGCCTCTCTCGACAATCGATCGGGCGACCATGATCGTCGTCCCGCCCGGAGCGCAATCGCGCGACCCGGAAATCGCCCTGATTCTGCACTTCAACAAACCGATCGACATCCCCGCGGTGACGGCGGGCCTTGCGAAGCAAGTCACTCCCCAAAAGGCGACCTATTACGTTCTTCCCGCCAAGGGAGTTCTTCAAGTCCTCGGCAAACAGACTCTCCTCTTTGGCGGCCCTGGAGTTCCGGAGGCGATCGCGGTCGCGCCCAAAGTATCGGACGACTTCAAGCAAGGGCTCGCTCTCGCGGCTCAAGGGAAGAAGGCGATCGTCGCGGCGATGAACGCCTCGGTCATTCCGCCGGGGGCCATGCAAAACGCGCCGCCTCCCGCTCAGCCGTTCCTCAAAGCGAAGACCGCCCTGGCCACGCTCGGTCTGGGACAAGAGGTCGTCCTCACCCTCGATCTTGGTTTCCCGACCGACGACGACGCGAAAGACGCCGAGAAAACGCTCGCGCAGCTCCGCATGATGGGCAAACAATTCCTTCTCCAAGCCAAAGCCGAGCTGGAAAAGAAAATCAACAACGCGCCGGCAGTCATCCCGATCTGGGATTTTGACCGCGCGGGCGAAAACGTGATCGGGCCGGTCTTCGGCCTGGCGCTCGTCAAACGCGGCGAAGAGATCCTCGCGGGTATCCCGGTCAAACGCACGAACGAACGCCTGCAAGTGCAATTGCCGATCCCGGACGAGTTAAAAGACCAAGGCGCGTCGATTCCCATCCTCATCGGCTTGCTGGTTCCCGCCGTGCAGAAAGTCCGCGAATCGGCCACGCGTTTGCAGAATGCGAACAACCTCAAACAACTCGCCCTGGCGATGCACGACTACCACGACAACTATAAGCGCCTTCCCTCTCCCGCGATCTGCGACAAAGAGGGCAAGCCGCTGCTGAGCTGGCGCGTCGCGATTTTGCCTTTCATCGAACAAGAGGCGCTCTATCGCGAGTTCAAGCTCGACGAACCGTGGGACAGCCAGCACAACAAGGCCCTCATCCCACGCATGCCGAAAATCTTCCAAGATTTGGGCGCGAACGAATCAGGGTTCGAAACCCGTTATCGCGTGATCGTCGGCAAAACGCCGACCGCTTCGGCTCTTTTTGGGTCGATGAACGACAAGGTGTCATTAAGCAGAATCCCCGATGGAACGACCAACACGCTCATGATCGTCGAGGCGGAAGAATCCGTGCCGTGGACGCAGCCGCGCGAACTGACCTACGATCCCAAACAGTTGCCGCGGCTTTATCGCAATCCGAGTCGCCGCGGCTTCATGAGCGCGCTCGTGGACGGCTCCGTGATCTCCTTGAAATCGACGATCGCGGATCGAGATCTCAACGCTCTCATCACTCGCGACGGCGGCGAAGTTCTCGATTATGATCGCTTTGCGGACTGATCTCCCAGGGAAGGCTCGTCGCAATGCCTACGGAACGCAAGCCGATTCCTGGGCCGCAGGTCCTCGGCCGCAATCGGTCTACATAGATAGCCGCATGTCGCCGCGTGACGTTGCTCTAACTAAATGACCATGCGCGATTTCGCTGGAAGCCCGACGCGTGAGCGAGGG
>JBAXFO010000730.1:0-3001 GCA_037139885.1 Planctomycetota bacterium | reverse complement strand
TTTACGCTGGACCGGCCCCGCGGATGTGTTGGTGGCGATCGAGGACGCGAAGGGACAGATTCATTCCGTCGCCGTCGATGGAGACGACAAGCTCTACGTGATGGCGTACAACGGCGGTCTCAAACAGAACATGGACACGCTGCGGGTCTTCGCTCCCGATGGTTCGTATCTGCGAACGTTGATTCCGTTCGCGGCCGATCCTGACGTCTCCCGACCCCGCCGCGGCGTGACCGAAGGTCTCCGAGACAATTGCACCAATACGCTCAAAAGTCAGGTTTCGACGTGACTGCTCCTTGTCCCAACCTCGCTCGCGCCGCAAACTGTTCGCATTCGCGATCTACGGATTTGACCTCTGAGAAATGACTCATGCCGGCCGATCTAAAACCGCTGTTTCGCACCGAAGCGTTGCGGCCTGAACTCGCGTCGTTTACGCTGACTCCCGCCGCCGTGGAAGCTCGCGGCAAATTGAAGAACTGGGCCGGCCTCCTCGCCGAAAAACGAGTTGAACTCCTCAAGGAAACCGAACTCCTTCCCAGCTTTCTCGGCGACGTCTTCTGTTCCTTCCTCGGCTACCGCGGTCCCGCCGACGGCAACGTCGTCTACAGCCTGAAACGCGAAGCGCTCGTCGAAGTCGACGGCAAACGCGCGGATGGCGCGTTGGGCCGCTTCTCTCTGATGAACGATGAGGCCAACATCGCCATCGTCATCGAAGGAAAAGGGCCGCGCGATCCGCTCGACCGACCCTTCGCTGGCCGCAAACGATCCGCAGTCGAACAGGCCTTGCAGTACGCGGTCAATCTTCGAATCAACTGGTACCTCGTCACGAATCTCCGCGAAATCCGGCTTTATAACAAAAGCCAGGATCAATTCACGCTCGAACGATTCGATACGATCGCTCTCGCGAGCGACGAGTCCGAACAGCGCCGTTTCGCGTTCCTCATGGGCGCCGACCGTGTCGCCCCCTCCCAAGGCGGTAATCACCTTGATGCCCTACTCACCAGTTCGCGGCGTATCGGCCAAAAGCTGACGAAAGATTACTATGCGGAATATGCGGCTCTTCGCCGCCAGACGCTGGATCGACTGCGCGCCCATAACCCCGGCGTCTCACCGGTTCAGCTCCTTGCCGCCACGCAAAAGATGCTCGACCGCATTCTCTTCATCGCCTTTTGCGAAGATCGTGGCTTGCTCCCGGTCGACATCATCGAAAAAGCCTACAAGCATTCCGATCCTTGGAACCCGCAGCCGATTTGGAAGAACTTTCTCGGCCTGTTTCGATCGGTTGATGTCGGCAACGAGCAACTCCGCATCAGTCGCTATAACGGCGGCCTTTTCGCGCCGGACGAATTTCTCGAACGTCTCAACGTCCCCGATGAAATTTGCCTCGGTTTCAAAAAACTCGCCGACTACGAGTACGGCGCGCCTTCGGAGTCCGGCGGCAAACAGATCGATGTGGAGATTCTCGGCCATATCTTCGAACAATCGATCTCCGACCTCGAAGAAATGCAGAAATCTCTCGCCGAGTCGCCTGCCATTCTGGAAACGGTCACTTCCGAAGAAGCGAGATCAGCCCCGTCGAAACGTAAAAAAGAAGGGGCGTTTTATACGCCCGCGTTCGTCACTCGCTTCATTGTGTCCGAAACTCTCCGACCGGTTCTCGAAGAACGCTTTCAGGCTCTGCGCCAAAAGCACGATGCCACGGCTCCGAAATCGGCCCGCAACGCCTTGATCAATCCGCGTTCCTTCGATCCTGTCGACCTCTCTAAAGCGGAGAACGCTGCCCTCAAAAAGTTCTGGCACGACTGGACCGACGAACTCGACACCGTCCGCATCGTCGACCCCTCTTGCGGCAGCGGCGCTTTTCTTATCGAAGCCTTCGATCAAATGTTCGCCGAATACCAGACGGCTCAGGCGAATCTCGAAGCCCTCGGCGAAGGCAAGCTTTTCCTCGACGTCCGCAAGGCGATCCTCACGAAAAACCTCTTCGGCATGGACCTCAATTCCGAATCGGTCGAGATTGCCCGTCTCTCGTGCTGGATCAAGACCGCCGAACGCGACAAGATCCTGACCGCCCTCGACGACAACATCAAGCAAGGCAACAGCGCCGTCGCCTCGCCCACCCCGGAGGCCGCCTGGCGTCAGCGCTTCCCCGCCGCCTTCGCCGCCGGCGGCTTCGACGTCGTCATCGGCAACCCGCCTTACGTCCGCCAGGAATGGATCAAGGCCGACAAACCCTTCCTGCAAGAAAATTACCAGGCCTACGACGGCGTCGCCGATTTGTACGTCTACTTCTACGAACTTGGCCTGAAGCTTCTGAAGCCCGGCGGCCGGCTCGGGTTCATTTCCAGCAACTCCTTCGCTCGCTCTGGGTCCGCAACCGCATTGCGCAAGTTCCTGACGTCGACCGTCACCATCGAACGCTATGTTGATCTCGGCGACACGCAGATTTTCAGTGACGCCAAGGATGTGTATCCGGGCATCCTCGTCGTTTCGAATCGGATGCCGATGACCGACACGATGGTGAAGGCGACCGTGTTTCGACGCGCCGATCCCGTGGAGCAGTTATCCGAGATCGCCGACAAGGTATTCGTGGAAGCCAAGAACTCGTCGCTTGCGGCCGAAGGATGGCGATTCGAAAGGCCTGAGATCCGCGAAATTCGGAGCAAGTTGGAGTCGATTGGGCCGACGCTCGGCACATACGTTTCGAACAATATCTTTCTCGGGATCAAGACCGGCCTCAATGAAGCATTTGTTGTGTCCGAAGAAATTCGGAAAACAATCATCGCCGATGGCCGATCGTCCTCCGTCATCAAGCCGCTCGTCGGCGGTCAACATATTCGTCGTTGGGTCACTGAGGATTCCGGACAATGGGTGATTCTTTTACCGTCCGGCTCAACCTTCGCGAGTTGCGGCAGCAACGACATGGCGACGGCGCGCGCATGGCTTCGCGCGACCTACCCTGGCATTGAAAAACACCTTTCCCCATTTGAAGCCGCCGCGTCAC
>JBAXFO010000729.1:0-3004 GCA_037139885.1 Planctomycetota bacterium | reverse complement strand
CTGCAGATAGTTAAAGTATACACGTTTCGCCATTGCGTTCAGCCGCCCTGGAGAACCAAATGGGGCGTGGCCGACGGATCGAAGAATCCCACATGGCGACGGCCGGCTCGTCGCCGCGGAGCAATCGCGGCAGGCTGAGCGCACCCAACCCGGCCACGCCGATGCGCAGAAATGATCGCCGCGAACAGCCATCCGAGTGACTCGGCCGTATCGTGAACATCGTACCTCCCTTTGTCCTTCGGGTCCGGGCACGCATTCGCTACTTCGACTGCAAGTGTTTCACCATCCAGGCCGCCATTTCTTGTTGCATCTCCGGCAGGTACTCGTGGGCGGTGTTGGCGTAGACGATGCTGCGGAAGCGGTCTTGTCGGCCATGGACCTGATAAACGGCTCCCAGTTTCTTTTCGAGGATTTCGATGCCGGTCAACGGCAAACCGCCGTCGCGGTCGCCGGAAAGAGCGAGGAAGGGCCGCGGCGCGATGAGGGCGTAAACGGCTTCGGTGTCGAAGCGCCGGAGGAGGCCAGGAACCCAGTAATAGATGCCGTGCAGGCGGAAATTGCCGTGGGCGAAGAGTTCCTCGTAGCGCGTGAATCCGGCGACGCAAACGGCGGCCTGGACGCGGTCATCCACGGCGGCCAGCCACCACGAACCCGTGCCTCCCATACTCATCCCGGAAACGCCGATGCGGGCGGGATCGATCTCGGTCCGCGTCTGAAGATAGTCGATCAAGATCTGTTGATCGCGGATCATCATGCCCCAGAGCGACCGGCCCATGAGGTGATGCAATTTGAAAAGCGTCCCTTCATCGAGGCCGCGATGTTCGCTCTTGCTGCCCGGCGCGCGGGCGCCGCAGAAATAGCTATCGATAGCGGCGACGACGAACCCATTTTTCGCCATCAACGGGCCGAAGCATTGCGCGTTCTTCTCGTCGGTGCAAATGGTCGCGCTCGAACCGCCGTAGCCGTGCAAGCCGATCATCGCGGGGAGGCGGCCAACGCGGTTCTTCGGGATGAGCAAGATGCCCGGAACCAAACCGTCGACGCCGTTGTGAAATTCGAATCGTTCGAGGGTGTAATCGGGAAACTCTTCTCGGGCGACGATCTTGACCTGCAAATCCTTCGGCCGGGGCGGCAGATCACCGAGGCAGTCGCGGACGATTTGCAGCGTTTTCGGTCGGGTGTGTGTTTCCCACGTCTTGAGATCCCGCGGCAACGTCCACTCGGGGAACTTCGTTCGCCGCGCTTCGTCGGGCATTCCGGCCCAGAGTTCGGCGGCGGCCTTACCGCCGCGCGATTCCTTCGGCTGCACGCGTTCCTGGGCCGCGACGCTGACGGGAAGCAAGATGAGCGATAACGCGGCCGCGATATGATGAAGCATGAATGATCCTTGTTGCGAAGCGAAGACGAGCCATCATGAATGCCACGTCAATGGTTGAAGCGAAACTCAGCGGTCGTGAGCAGCGCCCAGACGAGGTCCGCCGCGACTCGGCTCCGATCTTTGGACGCGGCGAAGTGAGCGGCGACGTCGCTGACCTCGTCTTCGCTCGGCGAACGCGACAGCACCGCGAGGTACGCAATACGTGCCAGGTTGCGATTGTCAATCTCAGCGACGAGACGCTGCACGAAGGCGCTGGACTTCGGTTCGAGCAGTTTCTGCGAAAACGGGTTGAACGTCGCGAACAGGGCCTGGCTCACGTTCGCCTGAAAAGTTTCCGAGGTCGATCGAAACCGCTCGACGATCGGATCGAATTCGAGATCCTTTTCCCAGCGAACGCGCAGCGCCGCATTGACGGTCCCGAGGCCAGGCGCCGGCTGGACGTCTTTCGCAAATTTCTTCGCGAGCTGATCCGTGTACCCCGTTGCGACGGCGATCGACCACGCCATCTGTTCGCCGGACAACGGCTTCAAGATGGCGGCGGCGTAGCAATCATCGGCCGGCCGCGGCACGATGCCGATGCGGCTATCCCGCAGGTACGTGTCACTGTGCAGGATGGCGAGCATCAACCGTTTCATTGGAAAGCCGCTCGCGGCGAAGTCTTCCGCGAGAGCATCGAGAAGGGCCGGATGACTCGCAGGATCTTTTTGTTTGCTTCGGAGACCTTGTTGTCGGTCTTCGGCATCTCGTCCTTGGCGATCTTGTTCCAGAGCAGACTTTCGGCAGGTTTTCCGGCGAAGACCCCTGAGCCCGATTTTCCGCCTTTGAGAACACCGGCGAGCGTGCGGAGGTCCAGATCGTTTTTCTGATGAACGCCGCCGTGACACTGAAGGCAATGGGCGTTGAAAATGGGCAGGATGTCGAATTCGAAGACGAGGCGAGGTCGGCGATGCGATCGTGCTTTCGCGTTAAGGCGCGAGTCGGGCCGAGGCCTTCCGCGTCGGCGTCCTCAATCACAACACGGCGGGAAACGCCGACACCGTCGGGGCGCGCAAAATTCTCGGCCCAGGCGTCCCCGTCTCGAAAGAGATCGTCCGTCAGCTCGCCCACACGCTGCAGCAAGAGAACACCTATTTCCAGGTCGATTCGATCGGCACCAAAGATGTCGGGTTTCGCATCTTCAACGACAAGAACGAATGCGTCGAAGTCAGCTACTGCCTCAACAAGGGGAACGTCTTCTTGCTGCTGAAGGACGCCGATGGGAAGGTCTCGAACAAGGGCCCCCGCGGCGGCTTTCGCAATGACGCGAACAGCCCGATGCGGTCGTTGGCGACGCTGGTTTTCAGCAATGACGCGGAGATTCAGAAGTATAAGCAGAAGTGAATCGAGAGTTCGTTCGGCTCCTCGGCAAACTTTGCAGGTCTCGTGCCCCCCAATTGGCCTCAACTCTATAACAATCGCATCACTCCCCCTTCTCCGCAACTTTCGAGTCGAACAGTATTGGGCACTCCGGGGGAGGGAGCAGCAAGCGTTCGATCGACGGATACGAGGTCGTCATGAAATTGATCGTGGCGCGGTTCGGCATTTTGATCGGTCTGGCGTTCCTCGACTCGGCGGCTGTCTCGATAG
>JBAXFO010000728.1:0-3004 GCA_037139885.1 Planctomycetota bacterium | reverse complement strand
GTTCCCGCTTTCGTCCCGTCGCCGCCCTCTTTATCCTGGCAAATCTTCCCATCGTCGGCGTAAGACGAAAGGGAAGCCATGCCGAGCGCGACAAGGAGCGCCAAAAACAAAGAGCGTCGCAACGACATATCAGTCTCTCCAACCACAATTTGCCACTACGAATTCAGACAGCCAAGATTCCGCGGAGGCCCACGTCATCGTTTTCGGATTGTCCCGACCACTTCGACGCGTACCGGGACGCCATCGATCGACTGCGGGAGCGTCACGTGAGCCGGCGGCGGGGCCGGTAAATTCACTTTAAGGCCAAATTTCTCGTCGCCCCGCGTTTCGATGCCGACCGCGACCGCCGCGCCGACGAGATCCGTAAACACTCGAACGGCCTTCGCTTTCGCCGCTTGCGCGAGATCATGCGATGTCGGTTCGCTCATCATGCCAGGTCCAATTTTAACTCGTCGAGTGCGGTATGGATCGGATTTCCATAGGTCAGACCGCGGCCATTGCTGCCTCCGACATCGCCTCCCGCGAAGAGCAGAGCCACCGCATTCAAAGATTCGTCGACAATGAGCGAACCGCTGTCGCCGTCATCGCTGAAAGCCCGAGACCCGACGCCCTCAAATTCGACTTGATCGTTAAACGTCAAGACGCCGAGATGATACTCCACCTTGACGTTGTCGATGCTCGACGCGCCGGTAAATCGCCCCTCGGTTTGGCCGGTGGTTCGACCGATCTTGAACACCTTGTCGCCCGTGTGGAGCGACGACAACTCCGCCAATCCTGCGAGATCGCCCAGGGCTCCGAGCGCCAAACTCGCTTCCAGACCCGGCGTCATCTCGGCCCACGCGACATCCACCAAGTTGTCGACGCTGGCGCTCAATTTGTTGAACCCGGCCAATTTGCCCACGACGTTGGCGGCTTGAGCGGCGGAATCGAGCGTGCCCGGTTGGTAAATTTTACTGCCCAAGGGCGTTGCATTCTCGTTCGCCAGCACATGATTGTTCGACAGGAAACCCAGCGCCCTGGTGGCACGGTCACGCACGAAACAACCGAGCGAACCCGCGGTGACGAAGCCGGTCCGAAGATCGCCGATTGACGCGCCGCTTTGCAGCGGACGACGCGACTGATGATAGTATTCGGGTTGCGTCGGGTCCCCCGCTCGCTTCACCAAATGTCCAATGTAGCGTATCTCGACTTCGTTTTTCGCCTTCTTGGTCATTTGTTCGACGATCGCCAGCGTCCCCAGGTCGCGGCGCTGCGTTCGAATCGCAAGCTTGTATTTGCGCGGCCCCTCCCGAAAGACTCCAAGAGCCACACGCGATAAGGCGCGGTCGATCGCTTCTCGTTTATTGGCGAATGCCCGGAATGACGTGGCGAAGGCGCCTTCCACCAACATTTTTGGGCGCCCAAAGATTTCGGCTTTCAGCTCTTGCACGCTCTCAAGCTTCATCAAGCGCTCCCTTGGGGAATCCTTGAACGAAATCCTTTAAATACATCTTAATACATGTGAGTATAACCGCGTACACGCCAAGTGCAAGAAAATTGGATCGCGAATTCCAAGCTCGAGGCTCCCTCAAGGAGCCCTGCTCAAAACGGAGAAACGAACGTGAGGATTGCAGGGGATTTGAGTTCTGCGAAAGGCGAACGACGGACGGTTCCACGCGGCCCGAAGACATTCATTGGGCGGTCACTTGTCCCCGAGAATCTCCGCGACTTGCTCCAAAATGTCCGGCGTCGTTTGATAGATTCGCGATTCCGCCCGGCGGATCGAGATCACGTCGCCGCCCGCCTGTTGCACGTCGGTCGCGAATTTTTGCTCCTCGGCGTACGTTTGCAAGTTGACGTTCACGAGAGTCAACGCCGGCGCATCGAGCATGCTGCGTAGGCGCCCGAGAGGCACGCCGGTGCGTGCGGCCAGGACCGGCGCCAGCGCATCGGGCGTTTTGCCGACTTTGACGACGACATCCGCGGCCGTCGGCAGATAACCTGGAGACATCGGCAGCGGCGTGATTTGGTCGCGCGCGGGCAGACGCGTGAGCGGCAGCACATAGTCGCCCGGCCCTGTCCACCCTTCGCGGGCCGAGAAGAACGCGAGTTCAGGGAGGTCGAGCGACTGCCCCACGAGCCGTTTCCAATCCCCGTTCGCCGCATACAAAACATCACGTACGACGACTTTCGAAGCCGGTCGTCCCTCGGCGTCGGCGAGCGTCGCCACGACGACAAGATTCGACCGCATCAACTGCGGCCCAGCGACGATGGTGCGGCCATGAGTCTTGACGACGAGAAAGGTCAGAAAGCCGAGCCAGGCGACGAAAAGCGAACCGGAAACCCATGCCCGCATCCTGGGGAAGACCATAAACAGCATCCAACGGTTAAGCGAACGCGATTCTTCCGTAGGGTGGGTTGAGCGAAGCGAAGCCCACCAATAGGTTCGGGGTCAAAGATCTCGTCTCTGGACCTTTCGGTGGGCTTCGCTCCGCTCAACCCACCCTACAAGTTTTGCCGTGGCCTTAGCGGGCCTCGTCCATCGTGATCTGGTAGTCGAACGCCTGGTCGAAATCGTAGACGTTGTGGAAGTTGTCGCGCGAGTCGTCGTTCGTTTTGCTCATCAGGCTATGGTCGATGAGGTTGAAGACGATATTGCCCCAATCGTCGGTCGTGCGAATGCCCCAAGCGGCGAGCACCGTCTTGGCGAGCGCGCCGAATTCAAGCAGGGCCAGATGCCGGATGCCTTGCAAAAGCTCCGGCCCCGATACGTGATGCCGCGATTGAATCGCCTCGCCCTCGCGCGGCGTCTCGCGCCCCGAGAGCCGTTGGGCATAGCCGATGGCATGGAAAACGAAGTCGTAAGCCTCGTACGCATAACGAGGATCGGCCTTCACGACTTCGGTCAGCTTGGGGTTGAAGTACGTCATTTCATCACGGTGAGAATTTCATCGCTGCCGACGGCGACCCGCCGGCCATCCTCGAACTCGACCAGCACCTTCCGGGCCAGAATCTCTTGAGCAAG
>JBAXFO010000727.1:0-3005 GCA_037139885.1 Planctomycetota bacterium | reverse complement strand
CCTCCACCCAGGTCGGGTCGTTGAGCGTCGTGAGAGCGTGCAGCGGCGTGCTCGTCGCCCCCTGACGCACGCGGCAGGTCTGCCGATTCGACGCGTCGAACATGTTGGCGGGGCTGACCGTGCGCCGCCAGAAAGTGTAGAGGCTGCGCCGATAGAGGTCTTTTCCCGACGACATCGGGTAGGTGAAATCACGTTCCTTGGTGATCGCGAGAGCTTCCCAGACTTCACCGGGCTGATAAGGATAAACCGGGGGGCCGCCGATACGTTCGTCGAGCAATCCCGACGACGCCAACGCCCAATCGCGGAGGATCATGGCCGGCATGCGCGAGCGGTTGGCGCGCGCCAGCAATCGGTTTTCCGGATCGCGAGCTTTGTGCTCCGCGGTCACTTTGCTGGCTTGCCGATACGTCGCGCTCGTGACGATGAGGCGGTTCATTTCTTTCATGCTCCAGCCGCGTTCGCGAAATTCGACCGCAAGCCAATCGAGCAGATCTTTATGAATGGGATACTCTCCCTGGACGCCGAAATCCTCCGCCGTTTTGACGAGCCCCACGCTGAAGAAGTGTTGCCACATGCGGTTGACCTGCACGCGGCTGACGAGCGGTTGTTGCGGCGCGAACAGCCACTGCGCGAAGCCAAGCCGATTCTTCGGAGCCTCGGCCAGGGCGGGCAGAAAGGCGGGCGTGCGAAAGGCGACCGCTTCCGTGGGCTTCAAGTATTCGCCGCGTTCGAGGATCTTCGTCTCACGCGGCTTTTCGTCGCTCATGATCATGACGCGTGGGAGTTGATCTCCCTTATAGTTGGCGATTTGCTTCTTGAGTTCGTCAACCTTCGCGACATGCGGCAATTTCTTCAGCGCGTCCGGACGAACCGTTTCGTCGAACCGCTTCTTCAGACCGCTCTCAAGCGTCTTCTTCTCCTCAGCATTTCGTGCCGCCTCAACTTTCCCCACGATGACGAGCAAGTTTTCCGGCAGGCCCTTGCGCTCGGCCGTTGCGTCGCTTGAGAGGACTTTGGCTCGCCAATCTTTGAACGCGCCTTCGAGCGCTGCGTTCGCCTCGGCTTCGAGGGCGGCGATCTTGGCGTCGAAGGCTGCGAGGGTGGCCGTGTACTCGCGGGTCGGCAGTTCGAGGAACGGCGCGGCGACGCGAATGCGCGTCGAGAATCGCTGGGGCGTCCCCGATTCGGGAACGCGATTGAAGCCGTCGAGCAGGCTGTAATAATCGCGCATGGTGATGGGGTCGTATTTGTGGTCGTGGCACTGGGCGCACGCCATCGTCAGGCCGAGCCATGTTGTGGCGGTGGTGTCGACGCGGTCGAAGAGGTTAACGAACCGCTGCTCTTCGGGAATCGCGCCCCCTTCGCCATTCAGCATGTGGTTGCGGTTGAAGGCGCTGGCGAGTTTTTGATCCGTGGCGGCGTTCGGAAGCAAGTCACCCGCCAACTGCCAAATCGTGAATTGATCGAACGGCAGATCGCCGTTGAAGGCTCGCACGACCCAGTCGCGCCAGATCCATTGCCAGGTGTCGCCGTCTTGCTGAAAGCCGTTGCTGTCGGCATAGCGGGCGGCGTCGAGCCAACTGAGCGCCATGCGTTCGCCGTAATGAGGACTGGCGAGCAAACGGTTGACGAGATTTTCATAGGCCTTGGGATCCGGATCGCGGACGAAGGCGTCGACTTCCGCGAGCGTCGGCGGCAAACCGAGCAAGTCGCTGGGAAGCCGGCGAATCAGCGTCGTCCGATCGGCTTCGGGCGAAGGCCGCCAACTTTCCGCTTCGAGTTTCGCGAGCACGAAACGATCGATCGCATTTCGCGGCCAGGCCTTGTCGCCCACTGCCGGTTCGGCAGGCCGTCGCGGCGGCACGAACGCCAAGTGCTCTGCGTATTCGGCCCCTTCGGCGATCCAGCGTTCGAGAAGTTTCTTCTGCTCCGCCGAGACTTTCCGATTCGATTTCGGCGGCGGCATCATCTCGTTCTTGTCGGTCGAGAAGAGCCGTTTGACCAGTTCGCTCTCGGCCGCCTTCCGCGGCACGATCGCCCCGGCGTCGATGGCGTCTTTGCGAACGTCGAGACGCAAATCGGCCTGGCGTTTGTTGGGATCTTGGCCGTGACAGTAGAAACAGTTTTCCGAAAGAATGGGTCGGATATCGCGATTGAAATCGACGGCTTTCTCCGCCGCGACCGCCGAACCGCAGACGAGGGCCGCCACGAACATGCCGAGGAATCGGGAGGAGAGGTTCGCCATGTTGACCTTGGAACGCACGCAAGGGAGGTTTGAAGGCGGGGACCTCTCAATTGTACTTGTTGGAAGGGGACGTGCAACTACGGATACGAAAGATCGGTTGGCTGGTTGGCTGAGCGACGAGACGATCACGCGGCCCGACGGACTTTCTGTTGTCCGGCGACGCGTTGGTAGACGGCGAGGGTTTCTTCGGCGCAGCGTTTCCAGGTGAAGCGGTTGGCGTGGCGCTGGACGCCATCGCAAAGGTGGGCGTGCCAGTCGTCGTCGCTGATGATGCGGTTCAGGGCGTGGATCCAGCCGTGGGAATCGTTGGCGTCGATGAGGTCGGCGTGCTGGCCGAAGAGTTCGGCCAGGGCGCCGGCGGTCGACGCGAGAACGGGACCGCCGCAGGCCATCATTTCCAGGGGGGGGAGTCCGAAACCTTCGTAAAGAGAAGGGTAGACAAGGGCTCGGGCTCCGTTGTACAGAGCGCACAGGCGCTCTTCCGGGACGTAGCCCAGGTGGATCACGCCGTGATGGCGGGCGTGGCTGTCGAGGTAGTCGGCCATTTCGCCGATGTTCCAGCCCCAGCCGCCGACGAGCAACAGCGGACATTTCTCGCGAACCTCGGCAGGCAGATGGCAGTAGGCCTGCATCAGCATCAGGAGATTTTTGCGCGGTTCGAGTGTGCCGACGTAGAGCAAATAGCGAGGCGGCAGACCGAGTTCGCGAAGGGTGCGCTCCGTCGTTGAACGGGGCAGCGGTTTGAGCGTGGGGCGAACGC
>JBAXFO010000726.1:0-3011 GCA_037139885.1 Planctomycetota bacterium | reverse complement strand
ATAAGGGATACTCTGGTTTCTCGTCGTAACAAGAGCGTTTCATCTCCGTTAGGCCGTGGAAGGCGCAACGCTGAAACAGGTCGATTCGCTCGTCTTGGCGCTCATCTGCGAGCACTTTCAAATCGCCACGAGCGGTAACGGCAAGCGCATCGATGAAATCTTCGTCGTCGGGCTTCCTAAAGTACTCAAGTCGAATGCCCTCGCCGAGTTGGTCGATTTCTGTTCGGTCGACTTCGTCGCGATGAAGGGCATACCCAATCGCCGCCGCGAACATCATCCCCTTCTGTTTTGTCTCGAAAACACCGTCGTCCTTAAGTTGGTCGAGCACCTTTTCCAGTTCCTCTGGCGGTCGGATTCTATCTTTCATGAGTGACCTCCCGAATTACGGACCAGTCCGTAGTGGCGTCCTGCTCGCCAACGACGTAGTCCAGGTTCTTACCGCCGAACGACACGCTTGCCCCCGCCTCCTCGCCGCCGGGTATGTGCAGCTCAAGGATGTAGGCCTGTCCGACGGCGCCATGGAGAACGCCTTCAACGTCGCCTCCCCATTGGTCCGAGTTCGACAGGATGATCACCTGCGGGACCACCTCCCGGAGCCCGGCGGGGACGGATTGCTTGAAGTGCTTGTCCATGTGAGCGAACGGGGCATCCATTACGAGCGGATATTCGCCGCCTTGAAACATTTGCAGGCGTTTTGTCTCATCTTGCTTCTTCTTCATCTCGGTCCTGATGTCGCTCGCAAGCTTAATGAGGGCCGACACGAAGCAGAGAGCCAGGGCTCGTCTGTTCGCGGACGATGGGGCGGACGTGATCCAGTTCGAGTCCGGCCCCCGCTCCTTGATCCCGAGCCGAAACTCTGGGGTGACCTCAACCAGTCGATCGAGTTGAGCGACTCGTTCCCAATTCCTCTTTAGTTGCCCATCGAGGTATTGCTGGACGATACCGAGCCAGCCCTCGCGCATCTTGGTAAGCGCTGCGATGACTTTCCGCGTTGCCGCAAACCGTCGCTGGAAGATCCCCGTTTTCTCATTCACCTTTGCCAACCGATCGCGGTCGGCCCGGAGCCCGTCCAACTTTAGATCAATCTCATTGAGGGCGTCCTCCGCCCGCGCAACATCCGCCGCGCGCTGCCGGAGGTCATCGTTTAATTTCCGCAGCCGCGTCTGGGTGGCGCGGATTTCGTCGATCTTGAAATCCTTACCCTCTAGATCCGAGTCGAGCGCGGAGATCTCCTCCACCGCTTTTCTGATCGATTCTTTCGTCTTCGCCCACTCAGTACGTAGTGTCACGCCGTCCGATCGGACGCGCTCGCGCCGGGACTGAAGGCGGACGATCGCATTTCGTAGGGCGTTGATCGCTTCTTCATGCTGGACCAGCCCAGTCATTCCTCGCCACGTGATGAGGTGGCCTTTCGCGTCGGCGTCAAGCGGTCGCCCGCACACGCACTTACCGCTTTCCAACAGGTCATCAACGAACTTCGGCTTGATCTTCGCCGGAATTTCGCCCCGCTGGATCGCCTCGTCGGATAATTTCACCGGCACACGCAGGACATCGTCAGTTTTCCAAAGATAGCCGTCGCGAGAAAGAAGTGCCGCCAGGCCGCGACGATGCTCTTCCTCCGCCTTTTCGAGGGAAGTTTTCTGGCTTACCAACTCGATTTTCCGCTCAAGTATCGGTCTCGCCTCTTCCGACTCGGCAAGCTGCTTTTCAGTCTCATCCTTCTGTGCCTCTTGCGCTTGGACGTTTTTCCGCTCTGTTTCCAAACGCGACAACGAGTCCAATCGCTCTTCTTCGAGCGCGGCGATTTCCTCTGTAATCCGCTTCATATCGCCGACGGCGTTCGCACGGAGTTCGTCTTCGAAGCCCTTGCCGACCCTCTCCAAGTCCTTGATAGCCCGATCCAACATGGTGAAGTTCAGAAACTCGGCGACGCCATCTTTCAGCTCCTTCGCCGACCGCTGGGCCGCGAGTGCCTCCATATCCTCGCCGCGAAAGAAAAAGAATCGACAGAGGTCCACCGGGAGCATTTGTTGGACGAGTTGCTTCGGGTCGCCGGCTGGAGCACTGACCCCTTTTTCATCCATAACGTCGACGCGAAATTCTGGGGACCCCACCTCGTCAACTTTCCCGCCATCGAGTTTTCGATAAGTGACTCGCCGCTTCACGGTAAACGATTTGGGTCCGTCCTGAAGTACGAGCGTGACCTCCGTGGCGACCTTGTCCCCAATCGCGACTTCCTGAACCGCCTTGTGACAAACGATCTCGTCCGCATTTTCCATGTCGAGCTTGTCGTAGAGGCACCACAGAAAGGAATTCAATAAAGTCGTCTTCCCGGCGCCGTTCTGCCCCAGAATGACGGTGACGTTCCGCGGCCCAGGCAGCGCGAAGCTGATTTCCTGCTTGCCGTAGATCTGGCGGAAGTTTTCGAGGATGATTTTCCGGAGGATCATTTGAACTCCTGTACGATGAAGTTCCTGAGTGTTTTTCGGATTTCCGATGCGGCCGCCGAGTGCGTGAGATGGCGGTTGTCCCATTCCAGTTCAAGGACGCGGCGGAGGATCTCGTACTCTTCTTTTTCGAGCGACGAAACGGCCTCCTTCTGCATCTCGGCCTTCCTCGTCTGAACTTCTTCCCAATTGGGCATCTGAGCCCCCCTTTCTGTGGCTAAAGGTGCATCAAGCGTAGTTTGGAAAGTATCGGTAGAAACTTCGCTTCGGCCTGGGGGCCGTTCTCGGCCAGTCGAGCGAATTCCACGACTCGCTCCATTTCACGAGAAACTAGGTTGCGAAGTACACGGTATTCTGCCGTGCCGGGCGCAACCTCGTCGAGTGGCGGGACTACGACAAAATCGTAGATTTCGGCGGAGCCCTTCCCGTCGGCGCGGCGCAGAATTCGTCCGCGTCTCTGAATGAATTGGCGTGGGTTCGTACTGCTCGCGAGGATAAACGCTCGCCTGACTTGGGGGATGTCTATCCCCTCGTCGAGGCATCGGATCGCAACGAGGGCATTCT
>JBAXFO010000725.1:0-3012 GCA_037139885.1 Planctomycetota bacterium | reverse complement strand
GGGCATTCCCAGGCGATCACGAATCGTTCGGCATCATCCCGGATTTGTTTGGGCCGGTCGACGCGATCGACGGACGCTTCTTGCAATTCGCGATAAATGAACAGCTTGGCGTCGCCCGCCGACATCGATGCGGGGAAAACCACCTGGGCCAGGCCCGGAACGTGATGGGGCGCGGCGTGGATTCGCAGCTCGATTTCGGGGAAGTCGGCCAGGCGCTCGGATTCGAGGTAGCGTTCGTCGGCGACGCTCAGGGACCGTAACGAGCAAAGATAGCCGCCGGGCCGGGACCATTGATAGCGCGAGGGCGTTTCGCTGCGGTGCAAGCGGCGCCAGATCTTGCCGAAGGTCGACGCGCTCGAAGGGGCGGAACCGATGACCAAAGCCCGGGACGCCTTGCCCAGGATCGCGTAAAAATCGGCTTCGGAGAGACGATCGGCATCCTCGAGAATGACGAGATCGAACGGCGCCTGCGTGGCGGCGGCGAAGTCGGCGTGACGCACGAGAGCCAGCATCGTGCCCGCCAACACCGGGGCCAAGCTCGGCATGTGACTTAAAAAATCGGCGACGATCTCCTGCACGTTGGCGACGGTTGAGGGCTGTGCGCCGTCGACGCGCTTCTGCCACGCGGCCAACGCAGCGGCCTGCGCCTCGACCGACGAGTCAAGCGGCCGATCCGACAGCGGCAGCTTTTCGCTGAGTCGCTTCCAGTCGGCGGCAAGAATGCGGAGTTGTTCCTCAAGCAGATCGCGCTGCTGCTGAATCTCGCTGCGGCGGCGCTCGGCTTCGACGGACACCGCCAACTGCAAATCCGCGTCGCGCGCATCCAGAATCGCCTGCCGTTGCCGTGAGGCCTCGGCCACAGCCGTGTCCACAGCGGCCAGTTTCGCGAGCGTTTCGACTTCCTCCGCGGCAAGACGGAGCGCCCGCGCGCGTCGTTCGGAATCGAGCCGAGCCGACCAGTAGGAAGGCGTCCACCAGAGCCCCGCAAGGAAGCCCGCCAACGCGACTTCGATGGCGGCCTTCTCGTTCGCCAAATCCGCTAACAGGCGCTCCAAGGCTTCGCGTTGATCGCCGAGCGGAAACAGCGTCGCATCAATGTCCTTCAAGCGTTCGCGATGGCCTTTCACGACGATCGCGAAGTTGACGGCGAACGGGCCCGTCGCGAGGAGCATGTCGTCGCCGGCGAGCGCTTCGGCTTCGTGGCGAACCTCTTCGGGCAATTGCCCAGTGCGGTCCGCAAGTTCCTGGCTACGATCGCTCAGCGCACCCATGTCGCGGACAATTTCGCCCAGACTTTGCCAGATCTCGGCTTCGGCGGCGATCCGCGCCCGGCGCAAATCGGCTTCCGCGCCGCATTGTTCGGCACGTGCGAGCAACTTGGGCCGCAACGCCAGGCGTTGCTCATCGAGACAAAAACGGGTGAGCGGTCCATTGGAGCAACGTTCGCCCGGCGCTGCGAAACGAATGGCGAGAAACGTCGGATCGCTGGCGAGCTTGGCGAGCGCTCGTTCGAGCGGAGCGGGAGACGCGGCCACGTAAAGCGTCCGCAAACCCTGCCGCGTCGCATGCCGCAACACTTCGGCAGTCAGGTGCGAGACATCCTGTCCATGGCCCCGGCTCCAGAAACAGACATCGGGGGCTTGCAAAGCCGTCGCGACGGCCCCATGCACATCAGCGAAACTTCCCGGCAGCGGCGGCTTCACCGGCAACGGCGCCTCGCACTCCAGAAGAGCCTGGAGCGAAGACGCATTCGCCACTTCCGCCGAACCGCCGCCAGCAGGCGAGCGCAACTCCACCTTGCCTTGGCTATTGGAAAGGCGCTCGAGCCACGGATCCCACGGCACGGCGGCGCTGGGACCGACGGCTTCGACGTGGGTCGACAACCCGCAAACCGGTCGCGATACGGTAGCACGAACAGGAGCATGAGGGACTTGAGCCTTCATCGCTCGCCCTCGGCCTGGGGCCGTCGCATCAGAGGGATCGTCGACCCGATCCTGTGCATGGTTGCTTTCGTCAAACGTCCTCGCGAGTTTACAACGATTGCGATGGATCCACGGGATTCGAGAGTCCCAAAAAAAGGAATTTGACCCAGACGTGCTTTTGGCAGGAAGGTGCAGCCTTTTGTTGAAAGCTGAGGGGTGATTCCGATCACGCACTCACGCCGGTCCTACGTATTAGACGTTCGAGCCTTTTTAAAGTATCGGCAATTCGCGGCATTCACAAGAAAAAACCTTTCCTGGTCGATCTCTTTCGCGCGAATTTCCCCGTTTGCACACTCAGGTTAAAAATTCGTCAACAGCCGGTCATGCCGGCTGTGCGGAGCAAACGGGCGGGTCTTGGCGACTTTAACGCCCGTTCTCCCTCCCCGGGATGCGGTCGCAATGTCTAGCAAACGTTATTCCGTTCGCAGCACATCGATCGAAACTCGTCCAAGAAGATTGAGAGTCGACAACAAGGGCGTCATCGAACTTTCATTGTGCCAACTCTGGTCGGCAACCTTCAAATGGGCCGCGCCGATGCCGCCGCGACCCAGCGTGGCGTCGAGACCGACCCATTGGCCGCGAACCCAAACCTCGGTCCACATGTGGAAAATGAACGCCGGTTGGCCGCGAACGTCGCCGTAAACCAGGCCGATGGCGGTGCGGCTGGGCACCCCCTCCGCGCGGCACATGGCGGCCGTCAACATGGCGTATTCGGTGCAATCGCCCTCGAGCGTGCGGGCCACATGATCGGCGGTGGCGAGCAATTCGTGAGCGTTGGGCCGCATCGCGTCGGCGACATACCGCTCAATCTTCAGCGCTTTCTTCCACGGATCGGCCTCGATGCCGACCGCCCGCCGCGCCAGCTCGCGCACCTTCGCGTCGGCGCTGTTGATGAAATGCGAGCTTTGCAAATATTCCGGCCCAATCTTCTCCGCCTGGGCGACGATGCCGCGGCGCACGGTCAGATCGAACGTATCCCCCTGAACATTCCCCGGACGCTGCCGGCCATCCGTCGAAAAGCCCGACGCGG
>JBAXFO010000724.1:0-3024 GCA_037139885.1 Planctomycetota bacterium | reverse complement strand
AAAGAAGAGAGAGCGATCGTCGGCGGCTCTGAGCGTGAGCTCATACCGGTTGGATCCGAACGCGAGCTTCGCCTGAAACTCCGGCGTGATCTTCATGCCACGAAACAGAAAGGCGTCAGCGCCGCCATGCTGGGCGACGTAATTCTGCAACCCCTTCGTCGCATCGGCGATGTTCCGCAACAGGTCGAAAAAACGAATGAAGTTCGACTTGCCTGAACCATTGGCCCCGATGAGAACGTTGAGCCCCGCGTTGAGAGTGAGGCTCTCCAGCGAATCGATCGACTTGTAGCCCTTCAGCGAGATTTGCTGGAGGTAGCGAGGAGGCGGCATGGAAAGGACAGTCCAGTCAGTCGACGGTACCGGAGAAGTGCCTCTAGCATACCTTGAGCCGCTGAACGCGAACGCGGCACAAGAGAAGTGTCCAGCCGCGAAATCCAGCGAGCGTGGGTCGTTCGGCACGGCCGCCAGTCCCTCGATTCATTGGCACAGAAGTAGTTGGCAGTTATCGCGAAGGTTGGCCGGCTCGCATCCAGAGGGCCTCTGAGAATCGCGGCGTCGCCGCGGGGGCGTGGCCGACGGTCAGCAGGCCATGTCATAGGGATGCCACGGCGGATCGGCGGAGTGGATCCAAGCCGGAGCGCCGAGCGACCACTTCCAGGCCGCGAGGGCCGCGGCGCAGGCGGCGACGAAGTGATCGCCCGGATCAGGGCCGCCGCCAATTCCCTCCAGACCCTCCCCCTCGAGCCAGCGGAGGAGATGCTGCCGCGCCGCTGCGCTTGATTTAAGAGCACGCACGATTTCGACCGGCGCCCCGCGGAGCACGCAGGCCGCCCCTGGATGGACCTCGACGATCTTGGCTCGGGCCCCCGCGGTCGTCGCCACGATCCGGGCGACGGTGATCCCACGCAATGTCAGGTAGGCCATCCTCGTGAGCGTCGGCGGCATGACCGTGCCGGGGAGCAGCCCCGCAGCCACGGCCCGCGCGCGAAGGAGACGATCGGCAGGACGATCACCGCCGCCGTCGTTGTAGGAGAGCGGGGCGTCGAGGCCGACGACCAGATCGGCGTCGGGCCTGGCCCGTGCGATGAGCGCCGCGATGGCGGCATCGTCAGCGCCGACGAGGCGCTCCTGCAACACGAGCCTGCGACCGTTCGCCCGGAAGGCCGCGACCGCGGTGTCGGCCGCGTTGCAGGGACCAGAGAGATCGATGCCGATGACGTCCATCGCCGCAGCGCCGGTCCCCAAGCCCAAGTCACGCCGAATCGCGGTTAAGGTCATCAATCACCTCGGGGATGAGGTGATGAAGGTGTTGCGGGTGTAGCCCTCAGGGCCCATCCCGATCCCCGACCCATGCCTCACCTGTGCCACACACAAAAACCGCGGGAAGAATCGATTTTTCCGGCCCAATCACGGTTGCGATTGTTGCGATTGTTTCTTTTGCTGCGTTTGGGCGATATTCTTTGAAAGAGGGGAGCTTTGCCCATGACGACCGCAATTGCCGATTTTGAGGAGCCGGTTTCGCCCACGACGGAAGAGGCAAAGCTCGCGCTCGAATCGAGCCAGCGACTCGCGAAGCTCTTCGGGGGGAAGACCCGGAGGACCGTGCGCTGTCGCGTCGAAGCCGCCAACGGTGAGGAGGAAACGGTTGCTATCCCTGAGGCGGCGTTTCGCTTGCTGGGGAGCATCCTCGCGGAAATGGCGAAGGGCAACGCCGTCACCTTGATCCCGGTCCATGCGGAACTGACCACGCAGGAGGCCGCCGACCTTCTCAAGGTGTCGCGGCCATTCCTCGTTGAACAACTCGAAAAGGGAGCGATTCCGCACCGCATGGTCGGAACGCACCGTCGGGTGCGGTTTTCTGATTTGATGGACTACAAGCGCACGATGGAGCGGCGGCGGCGCGAGGCGCTCGATGCGTTGTCGGCGCTCGACCAGGAGCTCGGATTCGACTGACCATGTCGACGTTCAAGGGTATCTCGACTCGTGTGTGCTCTATCCATCGCGGCTTCGAAGTCTGTTGATGCGACTGGCGATAACCGGTCTCTACCGCGCGCGATGGACAAATCTGATCCACGAGGAGTGGATGCGGAACGTGCTCTGTGACTACCCGGACGCTACCCTGGAACAGGTCGCGCGAACTCGCGATCTCATGGATGCCTACGTTCTCGATTCAATCGTCACGGGCCACGAATCGCTGATCGAGTCGGTCGTGCTGCCCGACCCCGATGACAGGCATGTGCTTGCCGCCGCGATCGTTGGCCATGCGGACGCCATCGTCACGTTTAACCTGAAGGATTTCCCTGCAGGGCAACTTCACCCCCACCACGTCGAAGCGATCCACCCGGACGCTTTCCTTCAAGCCCAGTTCGATCTCTCGGCAGACGCGGTCTGTGCGGCTGTTAAGGATGACCGTGAGAGCCTGAAGAAGTGGCCGCACGACGCTGATCAATACCTCGACAAGCTCGAGAGAGGTGGCCTCCCGGGATTCGTCGCCCTGCTTCGTCAGCACCGTGATCGACTCTGAAGAGCGGGAGGAAATCGGTGCCAGCTGCCAAATCCAGCGCCGCTCCTTATTGCATCCTCACGCCTGGGCCAAAGAGATGGTGACTTTCGCCGTCGTGGTTGAGTAGAGCAATCCATCCCGGGCCTTCACGTCAAATGCCTGTTGGGCGCCGGAGACTCCGGCAGGGGGAAGCCAGCGAATCTTCTGGCCTTCGGACAAGGATCGCCGTGGCAAGGGGCCGGCCGCCGACACGTTCACCCACGCAGTTCCGCTCCACGTCTGCAGCGATCCCGACTTGATCGCCTGGATCACGATCGACGGCGCGGCCGTCTCGGCGTCTGCCGCATTGAGCGCGGTCCGAAGCGTCTCATACGTTATTTCGTACGGGGTGCCGATCTTGCCGCCGCCGAGGACCGCCGCGAGATTGATCGTCGGCGCGTCGTTGACGGGCGTGATGGCGATGGTCGTCGACGCAGACGTCGACAACGCGCCGTCGGAAACGGTCGTCGTCAGTGTGCGGG
>JBAXFO010000723.1:0-3033 GCA_037139885.1 Planctomycetota bacterium | reverse complement strand
CCGTCACCATCACCGCCAACGGCAACGCCAACGACGCGCTCGCCATCGCTTCGGATGCGGTCGTCGAAGTCGCCGCGACGGGAGAGCTGTCTTACAACGGCGATGTCATCGGCTCGGTCGCCGTCGGCAATGGCGTCACGCCCCTCGTGGTCACATTCAATTCGAACAAGGCGACCCCCGCCGCGGCTCAGGAAATCCTGCGCCGCGTGACCTTTGCAAGCACGGTCGCCGTCGATGCGGTCGGGCTGGCGCGAACCATTTCCATCGTTGCGCGCGATCGGCAAGGGGGCAATAGCGCTGCGGTGACCAGGACGGTGACCGTCACCGCGCCGGTGCAGCCGGCGATTCGCGTCCTTTCCAATCGTGGGCTGACCGTGCCGATCAACGCTCCCAAATTAATCGAAACCGACGACCTGAAAGTCGAAGGTCCCGCCGACCCGCTGCTGGGACCGGCCCCCGTCGAGTACACCGTCACACAGGTTCCGCGCCATGGCGACCTGATTCTCGCGGCAACCGCCGGCGTGCCGCAGATGCCCGACTTTGTCCCCGTTCAGCTCAAGGTCGGCGACAAATTCCAACAAGCCGACATCGACGCCGGCCGACTCGCGTACCGGCTCACTCCCGGCAGCACGGAGAACAGCGACCAGTTCTCCTTCACCGCCACGGATCATGTCTCGGGCACAGTTCCCGACACCGTGTTCAACATCCGCGTGAGCCGCGGCGCGGCTCCCGTCGCCGGCAATCCGGTGCAGCCGTTCGGCTTCGAAATCGGCGCTCCCTTCGCCGCCGAGGCTGCATCGTTCGACCTGTCGGTCACCATTGAAGCCACGCCGGTCGTTACCGTCATCGGCGCCAATCGCCTCAGTTTCCTCGGCGACCCGCACGATCTCCGCTACGACATCATCTCCGGCCCGACGTACGGTTCGCTCAATCGCCCGACCACGTTCACCCAGAAAAACATCAACGACAACGGTTTTTCGTATACCGCGCCGAAGGCGGCGGATCTGCCCGTGGGCGTCCGGCAAGATTCTTTCACGTACGTCGTCACCGATGTTTCGACCGGCGGCGTCAGCGATCCGATCACCTTCCTCATCGGCTTCGACAATCCCAACAACGCCCCGCAGTTCATCGCCGGCGCCTCGACGGTCACCTTGCCGACGATCTTGCCGGTCGGCTCGCGTTCCAGCGCCGTCCGCATCCAGGATGTTGTCGACGGAATCGTCAACGACCCCGACGACGTCACCGGCGAGACGAATGGCCGCGGCGTCGCCATCACCGGTGTGGACAATTCCCATGGCAACTGGGAATTCACCACCAACGGCGGCTCCACCTGGCTGCCGATTCCCAGCAACGTTTCCGACACCAACGCTCTCTTGCTCACCGGCATCGGCACACTCACCGGCGTGCGCTTCACGGCCGACGGCGCCTTCAACGGCTCCGCCCAGTTCAACTTCCGCCTTTGGGACGGCTTCCACGTTTGGGATGAAACCATCGAAGGCACGAGCGGGCAACTCTTCGACACCACGTCGAGCACAGCGAACTCGTTCAGCCTCGCCACGGGTTCGGTCGTGCAACCGGTGATGGCCGCCGCCCGGCAACCGTCGTTCACCGCCGGCGCCGAGGTCGTCAGCAGTGAAGACGCCGGCATCGTCGTTGTCCCCCAATGGGCGACCGACATCGACGGCGACAATCTCGGCGGCCCGATCACCTTCGTCGTTCAATCTCCCGACGGCGGCCCCAGCGGCGTCACCTTCCTCAAGTTCCCGACGATCGCCGCCGATGGCACGCTCACCTTCCAGGTCGCGCCCGGCAGCTCCGGCACTGTCACTCTCGGCGTCATCATCTCGTCCAATTTCGAAGACAGCGATGTCGGGACGCTGACGATCACCGTCAATTCGATCAACGACGCGCCGACCCTCGTCGTCGGCCCGAGCGTCCGCGTCGCCTCCACGGCGGGCAATGTCGCCCTCGTCGGCTGGGCGACCGGCATCTCCAGGGGAGCGAGCGAAGAATCCGACCAAACCTTGACCGTTCAGGTGACGACCGATCAACCCGATTTCTTCGCGGTCCAACCGGCGCTCGACCTCACCGACGGCACGCTCACGTTCACCCCAAAGGTCGGCGCCAGCGGCACGGCCCGCGTCTACTTCAACCTCCTCGACGACGGCGGCACGGCCAACGGCGGCGTCGCCGGAACCTCCCGCTCGACCACGATCACTTTGACGTCCGGCCTGCCCGTCTCGCCGCAGACGATTCTTTGGATCAAGCAGCTCTATCGCGATGTGCTGGGCCGCGAGGCGGAGTCGACGGGGCTCGCCGGCTGGGCGCTCGTCATGGGGTCCGGAGCCACTCGGGAAATTGTAGTGCGTGCCTTCTTGGCCAGTCCCGAGTATCTCGGCATCCAGGTCGCGAACCTCTATCGCACCCTCTTGCGTCGCGAACCCGATGCCGGCGGGCTCAGCAATTTCACCAACGCTCTGGTGCAAGGCGCGTCGCTCCGCACGGTGCGCGAAACCATTCTGAGTTCTGCGGAATATTACGCAACTCAGGGAGGCGGCTCCGATGCCGGCTTCGTCGCCGCTCTGTACCGAGACATTCTCGGTCGCGCGGCCGATCCGACTGGAGCCTCGCTCTTCACCGACGCCCTGCAACGCTTCCGCGCTCTACCGGGCGATATCAAAGGAATGGGCAATGTCGGCCCCAAGCTGAGTCCGTTCGCCGTCGCCCAGGCGATCGTCGAATCGAAGGAAGCGAGCGGCATCTTCGTCGACGGCCAATTCCGTCGCCTGCTCGGACGCTCGGCAGAAACCGGGGCCGTCGATTGGTTCAGCGCCATGCTCTTGAACGGCGCCCGCGAAACCGACGTCCTCGTCGAGATCCTGCGCTCGACCGAATATTTCAACCGCGCTCACTAGCCCGGATGTGGGGCAGGCTTTCCAGCCTGCCATCTTCCAGCCGAAAGAGCAGTCCCTTAACAACCACCCTGTACGGACCCGGCAGACTCCAACGTCTGCCCCAATTACACGAAGATTC